>CANGOT010000135.1 GCA_947455425.1 Chitinophagaceae bacterium
ATCATTCCAAAAGCTATTTTCTTGTTTTCTGTAAAGTTGATGCTGTTTTAACTTAACAGGTATACCACTTACATATAAAACAACAGTTACTATAATAGTATACATCATTAATAAACTTGCTAATAATGAGAAGCACTCTAGCAAAAGATAAAATAAAATTAATATAAACAACAATGTGGAAGTTATGATTAATGAAATGCTAGAAAACGGTTTCTTTAACATTAGAAGTATGTAAGAAACTATAGTAAGTAGATAGGCTAAAGCAAAATAATAGTTTATTACAATTGGTGTTATTACTTGCAAATGCTGTATTAAACAGAATAATGATGTAACAACACCCACAGCACCCAAATAAGTACAAAGTTCTGCATCCTTGGTATTAATTTCTTTTGGCAGCAGCTGTTTCATAATTAGTTGTTAGATTAGAATAATAGTAATCGACTCAGATGGTTAGCAGATTTCAAACATTAGAAAGCCATTGAATATTCAATGGCTTTCTAATGTTTGAAAATAAATTGTTTTAGAATCTTTCTAATTTAGAGAAGAAGAAATCTCCTTCTATGGCTGCATTTTCATCGCTATCACTTCCATGAACAGCATTTTCACCAATTGATGCTGCATACTTTTTTCTGATAGTTCCATCTGCTGCCTGAGCTGGATTTGTAGCTCCAATAAGCGTTCTAAAATCTGCCACTGCATTTTCTTTTTCTAAAATTGCTGCTACAATTGGACCACTGCTCATAAAGTCAACTAATTCTCCATAAAAGGGTCTTTCACTATGAACCGCATAAAATTCTCCTGCTTGTTCTTTTGTAAGTTTAATCCATTTCATTGCTTTGATTGCAAATCCACCAGCAATAATATCATTAATTATTGCACCTGTATGTCCTTTTGCAGTTGCATCGGGCTTTACCATTGTAAACGTTCTGTTACTCATATATTTAAAAAATTTGGCGGCGAAGATAGGGCTTGAAGACTTATAATGAATTGGTTTTGGATTATGGATTCATTAATAAAACTGTTATTAGTTAAAAAGTAAAGAACTTATTTTTGCTTCAAATGCTGTTAACACCACATCATATTATTCTGACAAGTGAATCAGAAAAAATTCAGTTAAATACTTTACAAAATAAAAAAGCACTGCATATTCTTCGTGCAATTAATCATCCATTAAGATTGGAGATCATAAAGTTGATTGATGAAAGAAAAAGAATGACTGTAAAAGAGATTTATAGCCATTTTAAAATAGAACAAGCTGTTGCATCACAGCATCTTGCTGTATTGCGTAGAGCAGGTTTTGTAGGCACAAAAAAAGAGAGCAAGTTTGTTTACTATACTCTCTCTTATAATTTTATTAGTCGCTTTACTACTACAATTCAGATGCTTTTTGCAGAATAGGATTACATTTTTTTTGAATCTTCTATAAATTTGGCTAAGCCAATATCGGTTAGAGGATGCTTTAATAATCCAAGGATAGAGTCTAAAGGACAAGTACAAACATCTGCACCAGCTTCAGCACATTGAATAATATGGTTTGCATTTCTAATAGATGCAGCTAATATTTCACTTTCATACCCTTGAATAGCATAAATTCTTGCTATCTGTTCTATCAGTTGCACCCCGTTCCAACCACTATCATCTATTCTACCAATAAATGGAGAAATATAAGTAGCTCCCGCTTTCGCTGCAAGAATAGCCTGGCCAGCACTAAAAATTAAAGTACAATTAGTTTTGATACCATTATCGCTAAACCATTTAATAGCCTTTACTCCATCTTTTATCATGGGAATTTTTACAACGATATTTGGATGAATCGCAGCTAGTTTTTTACCTTCTTCAACCATCTCAGCATAAGTTGTAGAAAGAACTTCGGCACTAATATCACCATCAACTATTTCACAAATGGTTTTATAGTGATTAAAGATAGCTTCCTCACCCTTGATACCTTCTTTTGCCATTAATGATGGATTGGTAGTAACACCATCCAGAATTCCAAGTTCGTTAGCTTCTCTGATTTGAGAAAGATTGGCAGTATCAATAAAAAATTTCATAATGAGCCCCTTTGATGGGAAAATTTGTATGAGAGAAATCCTGAAAATTTATAAACCCCTTCAGGTACTGGGAAAATAAAAAAATGGCAGGCTACTCACATCGCACCGCTCAACCACCTGTCCTTGCTGTATTCCTACCCTGGGGAGTTTCAGCAGGAGCTGGTCGTGTAAGACCTGCCGCTGCAAATGTAGGGTATGAAATATTTCTACCAAATGTGTTTTATTTTTTTACTATATTATTTGTCTACAAAAAGAACTACTTAATTTTTTTTGCATTTATATTTGCCGCTAAAAATTACTTTATGAAAAAAATCTTTACTTATTTACTAGGACTAGGATTGCCTCTAGCAGGTATTAGCCAAACTCCTTTTACCCCCGGGAATTTAGTTGTTGTGCAAGTAGGTAGTGGCGGTGCAGGATTAACTAACAAATCAGCCCCAGTTTCTTTAATTGAAATAAACCCATCTTCACCAAACACACCTGTTCAAACTATCCAATTACCATATACAACAACAATGGCTACTGGTGGTAATAACAGACTTGTGGTTCAGGGTTCTTCCTCTAATGACGGAAACCTAACTATTTCTGCTAATGGAGCTTATTTTATTATGACTGGTTACAACGCAGACACTGGTATTGCTACAATTTCTGGTGTTGCTGGCACTAATAGAACCTTCGCAAGGATTGGTATGAATGGAGCATTCAATACCACTACTTTAATGGATACTGCAAAATCTAAAGGAAATGCAAGATGTGCAGCTTCGAATGATGGATCAGGATTTTGGATGGCAGGTAGTACTGGTGGCGTTAAATATGTTCCTTTTGGAAGTGCTGGTACAGGAATAGGTGGTGATACTGCGGTAGTTGTAAGTACTACTGTTGGAAACCTAAGAACAATTCAACCATTTGGCGGAGACTTAATTATTGGCAATAGTTCTGGTACTATATCTCGTGTTGGAAAACTAACAGGATTTCCAACAAACAGCGGAAATACTATTACACCTTTACCAGGGGTATCGCTAACCCTTACCAGTAATAGTGTTTATTTTACAAGTTTACCTGGCGGTCCTTCTGGCTTAAATACTTTATACATTGCAGACGATGGTGGTAATCCTTCAGGTATCAAAAAATATTGCTTAAATGCTGCCGGTACAAATTGGGATTCAATAGGTATTATCGATGCTACGGGTAACTATAGAGGCTTAACAGGCATTACAACAGGATCTACTGTTGCTTTATCTGCTATCAAAAGTGGGTCTCCATTAAATGCATTTGTTGATGCTACAGGCTGGGGTGTTGCTCCAACTGCTACTGCAACAAAAATTTTATCCGCTCCAACTAACACAGCTTTCAGAGGTGTTCAATTAGTTCCTATTTCTGTTCCAGTAAATCTTTTAAGTTTCAATGCTTCTAAAACAGATGCAGGAAATGCAAAAATTTGGTGGGTTATTGCAAGTGAAGTTAATTTAGATAAATACATTGTTGAAAGAAGTATTGATGGAAAAAATTTCAATGAACTTTCAACTGTAAAAGCAAACAACCAAAGTAATTATGAGTTTACCGACGCTAAAATTATAGACGTTACAACTTACTACAGAGTTAAATTCATCAATAACAACGGTACTTTCAGTTATACCAATGTTGTTGCTGTAACACCAAAAAAATCTATCAAATTAGATGTATTCCCGAATCCTGTTAAATCTAATCTAATTATTTCTTACCCTAAATCTACTTTGGTTTCTAATGTTAGAATTACTAGCTTAGATGGTAAAACATTGGTAAATCAAGCAGTTCAATTGGGTTCAACACAAACTAGTTTAGATGTATCTAAATTAATTTCTGGAAATTATTTAGTGATATTTAATGATGCTGAGGGTAATATTTCAACTCAGTCATTCGTAAAATAGAAGATTTTTTTCAATAATAAAAAAGGAGTTGATGAAAACATCAACTCCTTTTTTATTATAAGAACTTTTTCAAGAGCAGAATTTTCTTAAAAAAGAATGGCACCGGTATCCCTTTAAAAGCTAAGTAAATCAACAAACCAACAAATTACTTCAACCCTTAACTTCGCCACTCAATTTTTTAAACAAATTCAAAACACTGAAAGGGTTTTGGAACTTTATAGAGTTAAGCAAATGAGCAAGTACAAAGAGTTTGGTGGATTGAATTTACCAAGTATTGAAAAAGAAATATTAGCAAAATGGGCTGCGGAAAATGCATTTCAACAAAGTGTTGATTTACGAGAGGGAGCAACACCCTTTGTATTTTACGAAGGTCCGCCAAGTGCTAATGGAATGCCAGGCATTCACCACGTAATTAGTAGAACTTTGAAAGATATGGTGTGTCGTTATAAAACCATGCAAGGATTTCAGGTAAAACGTAAAGGAGGCTGGGATACACACGGATTGCCAGTAGAATTAGGTGTTGAAAAAGAATTAGGTATTACCAAAGAAGATATTGGTAAGAAAATTAGCGTTGAAGATTATAACCAAAAATGTCGTGAGGCTGTATTACGTTATAAAAAAGAATGGGATGATATTACCACCAAAATGGGCTATTGGGTTGACTTAAACAATCCATATATCACTTTTGAAAATAACTATATAGAAAGTCTTTGGTGGATTTTAAAGCAATTGTATAACAAAAATTTGTTGTATGAAAGTGTAAGTATTCAGCCATACAGTCCTGCTGCTGGAACAGGTTTATCTTCTCACGAATTAAACCAACCTGGCACTTATAAAGATGTAAAAGATACAAGTGCTACTGTGATGTTTAAGCTACCATTTCAAGGATTAAATTCTAATAACAATACTTTTAAGAAAATACTTCATTCAATTGTTGATTCAGGAAATATCAATGCTAAAGAAATTTATTTCCTGGCATGGACAACTACACCTTGGACTTTACCATCAAATTTGGGGTTAACAGTTGGACCTAATATTGATTATGTTTTAGTCTCAACATTTTCTCCAATTAATCATCAACCAATCAATGTAATCATTGCAAAAGCCTTATTGCATAAGTATTTTAAAGTAGAAGGAGAGAACGCAGATTTTGATAACTATTCTTCTGAAAGCAAAATAATTCCTTACTCAATAATATCGTCATTCAAAGGCTCTGAATTAGAAGGAATTCAATACGAACAATTACTTCCTTTTGAAGACAATAAAATAGACAACACAAATTCATTTAAAATTCTTTGTGGCGATTTTGTAACCACAGAAGATGGTACAGGTATCGTTCATACAGCCCCTGCTTTTGGTGCAGATGACTATAGAGTTGGAAAGAAATATGATATTGGAATTCTCACAATGGTTGATCGTCGTGGTAAGTTTTTATCGGGCATTAAAGACGATGTGTTTTTATATGGTGACGAATATGTAAAAGAAGCTTATTTAACCGATGCTGAAAAAGAAGCTGAGTTTCATCATCAAAAACAAGTTTTAGAAGCCAACGGAAAAGTAAAAGACTTAAAGAAATACCTCAGTGTTGACGATAGAATTGTATTAAAACTTCAGGAAGAAGGTAAACTGTTTAAGAAAGAAAAATACGACCATAATTATCCTCATTGCTGGCGAACAGATAAACCTATATTATATTATCCTTTAGATGCCTGGTTTATTAAAACCACAGCATTAAAAGATAGAATGGTAGAACTTAATAAAAATATCAATTGGAAACCAAAGTCTACCGGTGAAGGGCGTTTTGGTAACTGGTTAGAGAATATGGTTGATTGGAATTTGAGTCGTTCTCGTTATTGGGGAACACCATTACCTGTTTGGAAAACAGAAGATGGTGAAGAACAAATTTGCATTGGCAGTATTGCAGAATTAAATGAAGGCATTAGAAAAGCAAATGAGGTTTTGGGTGGCGATGTGAACAAACATTATTTACACGAAGTAATTCTTGATTTGCACAAACCTTTTGTTGACGATATTATTTTGGTAAGCCCTACTGGTAAACCTATGAAACGTGTGGCAGACCTTATAGACGTTTGGTTCGATAGTGGTGCCATGCCTTATGCACAACATCATTTTCCATTTGAAAATAAAGAACTGTTTGCCAATAGTTATCCCGCAGATTTTATAGCCGAAGGGGTTGACCAAACACGTGGTTGGTTTTATACCTTACACGCTATTGGTTCTTTAATTAAAGAAAGTGTTGAAGAAGAATTAAAAGCAAGTGGAATCGACAGCTCGAAAGTTGATGGCCGTGCTTATAAAACTGTTGTATCGAATGGGTTGGTGCTAGATAAAAATGGCAACAAAATGAGTAAGCGTTTGGGCAATGTGGTGAATCCATTTGAAACTATTGAGAAATATGGTGCAGATGCCACACGTTGGTACTTAATTACCAATGCAAGTCCTTGGGATAATTTAAAATTTGATATTGCAGGTATTCAAGAGGTACAACGTAAGTTTTTTGGAACCTTATATAATACCTATCAATTCTTTGCTTTGTATAGCAATGTAGATGGATTTGCTTTTAAAGAAGATTATATTGCTTTAGACCAAAGACCGGAAATTGACAGATGGATTTTATCGTCGTTAAATACTTTAATTAAAAAAGTTACAGCAGCTATGGACGATTATGAACCAACTGTTGCTGGAAGATTGGTGGAAGAATTTGTAGATGAGCATTTAAGCAACTGGTATGTACGTTTGTGCAGAAGAAGATTCTGGAAAGGCGAATATGAGCAGGATAAAATTTCAGCCTATCAAACTTTATACGAATGTTTAGAAACAGTGTGCAGATTAATAGCTCCAATTTCTCCATTCTTTGCCGATGCTGTTTTTCAAAACTTGA
>CANGOT010000136.1 GCA_947455425.1 Chitinophagaceae bacterium
AATCGGTTGAAAGAGAAATGTTTCACCTGCAATATCAGGCATCTCGTTCCATTGATGGATTGCTGATTTCTGTTTCTACAGAAACAAAGGACTTCTCTTTTTTACACGACCTGAAACGCAGGGGAATGCCCATAGTGTTTTATGATAGAGCTGTTAGTGAAATAGATACACATAAGGTAGTGTTAGACAATGTTCAAAGTGCATTCGATGCTACCAGACACTTAATAAAAAAGGGGCATAGACGTATTGCTCATATTGCAAATGCAGAGAATTTATCTATTACAAAAGAGAGAATGCAAGGTTACTTAAAAGCACTCACCAGTTTTGGTATTACACCCGATGAAAAGCTTATAAAACATTGCCCGCACGGCGGTCTCATTCAGGAAGAGGTAGATGAGGTGATGAATCAACTATATAAATTAAGAGAAAAACCCGATGCCATTTTTGCGTCGGCAGATAAACTTACCACAGGTGCTTTACGCTATTTAACAGTAAAGAAAAAAAGAGTACCACAAGATATAGCATTAGTAGGGTTCTCTAATTCGGATTTAACCGATATGCTTAACCCACCTTTAACTATTATTCGCCAGCCAGCATTCGAAATGGGGCAGCAAGCCATGCAATTATTATTAGAGCTGGTAGAAAGCAAAAGACCCGTTACCGATTTTAAAACAGTGAAACTGAATGCAGAGCTTATTTCCAGACTTTCGGTATAAATTCATCGTACATCATATAATGCTAAAAAATGTTTAAACTATCTGCCATTGTTTTATCATCATTGCTCTCTCTCATACACCCATTTTTTGTGAGCGTGATTGATATGAAGCATAATGCAAAAGATAAAAACTTAGAAGTAAGTGTAAGGGTTTTTATTGATGACGTAGAAGCAGTGCTAAAGAAGAATTATAATAGTACTGTTGATTTATCAAAATCAACAAAAGATGCAGCAGTAAACAATTTCATTGCAAAGTATATACAATCTAAACTGCAATTAACTATAAACGGCAAACAACAAACAATTAAATATATTGGTTACGAAATTCAAAAAGAAAGTGCCTGGATTTATGTGGAAGTGAATGATATAGTTAGCATAAATTCAATGAGCATTAAGTGTAATTTTTTGTATGATTATCAAACAAAACAAACAAACATTTTTAACATAAAAGCAAATGGTGTAGAGAAGAATTATAAACTTGATTTTCCAAACGAAACAGTGTCATTCTCGTGGTAAATTGAATGTATAATTTGTTGTTAATAAATCATGCATCTAACATCATAAAATCTTATTTATGCTCGACCCACGTTACCCCATTGGCAAATACAAACCGCAGCCTTTTTCTCAAGAACAAAAAGAAAAATGGCTCTTCGATATTCAATACCTGCCGCAAGAATTAGAAGCCTCGATTTTAAACCTAGATGCGTTTCAACTAGACACGCCTTATAGAGAAGGCGGTTGGACACTGAGGCAAGTAGTGCATCATGTTGCAGATAGTCATATCAATGCTTACACCCGTTTTAAACTTTGCTTAACCGAGGATAATCCAACCATTAAACCATATTTAGAAAATCAATGGGCAATCTTAGATGATGTAAAGTCGGTGCCAGTAAATGTTTCTATTACTATTTTATTTGGTATACATCAACGTTGGTTAGCTACCATACAAAATATTAAAGACGAAGATTGGAACAGAACGGTTGTTCATCCAGAACATAACAAACAAATGAGTCTATGGTATTTACTAGGCTCATATGCCTGGCACGGAAAACATCATACAGCACATATAAAAATGTTGAGAGAAGATAAAGGATGGAATTAATTTTCGTGAGTTTATCGTGAGTAAACGCAAGTTATCGCATGTCAAAACTCGCGATAAACTTGCGAATCAACACTAACGTTTACTTGCGAATTAAACTACTAACAACCCATAAAAAAAGTAATAGAATGCAATCAAAAGCAATAACACCCAAAGAGTATATCGATGCTTTACCAGAAGATAGAAAAGCAATAGTATCGGCAATTTGCAAGGCAATTAAAAGCAATTTACCAAAAGGTTTTGAAGAAATCATAAACTATGGAATGATAGGCTATGTTATACCACACACTCTTTACCCTAAAGGTTATCATTGCGACCCAAAACTTCCATTGGGCTTTATAAGCGTTGCCTCACAAAAAAACTATGTTGCTATTCACCATATGGGCTTATATGGCTCTACCCCATTATTAGAATGGTTTCAACAGGAATGGAAAAAGCACACCCCAAAAAAATTAGATATGGGTAAAGCATGTATTCGTTTTAAAAAAGCTGAGGATGTACCTATTAAATTAATTGAAGAATTAGCTACTAAGTTAACTCCGCAAAAGTGGATAGAGGTATATGAAAAGGCATTAATACGTTCTTGAAAATAAACATTCGTTACAATTAAACTAATTGATTGTTATCGTATCTACAAGGAACCAACAGCAATGCTTAATTTAGAAGATAAAGAATTATTAGTACAATTTAAAGAAACGCCTCATAAAGAAAAGGCGTTCACTGCTATTATAAAAAAGTATCAGGAAAGATTGTATTGGCATATCAGGCGAATGGTTGTTGAACATGAAGATGCAAATGATGTTTTGCAAAATATGTTTGTAAAGGTTTGGAGAGGATTAGAGAATTTTAGAGAAGATAGTCAATTATATACTTGGCTTTATAGAATTGCAACAAATGAAAGCCTTACTTTTCTTGAACAACAAAAAAGGCGTTCATCTGTTAGTATAGATGAAGAAGATACCGGATTAAGCAATAAAGTGAAAGCCAGTGAAGGGTTTGACGCAAATAAGCTAGAATGGAAATTACAATTGGCTATACAAAAATTACCAGCAAAACAAAGATTAGTTTTTAATTTGCGTTATTATGATGAACTACCCTACGAGGAAATGAGTAGAATTTTAGAAACAAGTGAAGGAGCTTTAAAAGCAAGTTATCATCACGCAGCAAAGAAAATAGAAGATTTTATTAGAAATTATTAAACCACAACCAATCAAAAGCGTCTTGTGCTAGGTTATGAAAAGCGAGTATAAAATATTAAATAACATTAAAACTGAAAATGCAAACCCATTTTCAATACCTAATGAATATTTTGAGGGTTTACCCATTAGCATTTTAAACAGGGTTAAATCAAAATCATTTACCTACTCTACCCCACCAGATTACTTTGAAAACCTTTCAACACAAGTTCTTAAAAAAATAAACACTGTTAATGAACATAACAATGTTTTTGAGGAATTAGAGGCGATATCCGCACTACTAAACTCTTTGAATAAAACAAATGTTTATACATTACCAACAGATTATTTTGAAACTAATACTATAAACTTAGTAGATCGTAAAATTACACCAGTAAAAAAAATAAATACTTCATTTAGATTTACAAAGATCATTGCAGCCGCAGTAGTAATGGGTTTCATTGCTATAGGAACCTTAATGATATTTAACAAAACAAGTAAAAACAAACAATTCATCACATCATATAAACAAGCTATTAAAACTGATATTGAACAAAGTGTTTTACAAATAAGCGATGCAGAATTATCTAATGTATTAGATCTAGAAAAAAATATTACAGCAAACTTAAGTGATGAAACTACAATTTTGCCATGGCAAAATATTAATAATCTACAAGAAGAAATTAAGGTTGTAACAGATGAAGAAATCAAAGCTTACTTTAAAGAAAACAATATTGAGAATGTTGACAACATTTCACCAAACTCATAAATCAAACATAATGAAAAATATTTTTTTGATTGGGCTGCTCTTTGTTTCTATCACCGCTTTTGCACAAGACGGCAACGAAACACCAATCAACAACGACGAAAGGGCAAAAATTGCTCAAACAATAGATGCATTAAAGGTTGCATATATAACTAAAGAACTAAACTTAACACCCGATGAAGCACAAAAGTTCTGGCCTATTTATAATGGTTTCTCTAATGAAATAAAAAAAGCCCGCATTGATTTTAAACAAGATGATTTAGCTTTTGAAGAAAAAAAAGTGATAATTATGAAAAGATATAAAGAAGACTTTAAGAAAGTTCTTAACAGCGATTCCAGGGTTAATAAGTGTTTTAAAGCCGAGCCTGAATTTCATAAAATTCTAAAAGCCGAGTGGGTAAGAAGACGTGAATTTCGCATGCAAGGTCGCCAGCAAAATGGTGCTTCTAAACCTCCTGCTATAATAAAAAATAAAAATAACAAACCACCATATTCTCCACAAGGGCATCGAGGTCATAGAGAACAAGTACCTACTGAAAAAGTTCATCCCCTTGGATAACTTAATATAGGTTTTGTTTAGATGATGATGTCTAGCTATAATCCTCATCATCCAACTGCAAATCGGTCAGGTTCATCATACTACCCATTAAATCTTTAAACTCTATTTTTCCTTCTATTGTTTTTTTACTGATTAGAGAATAAGATGCAAATCCGTGAAGTACAAACTCCATCAACAAAGCAGTTTCTTTCTCTTTTCCCTGAGGATAATATTTTTTTACTAAAGCATATAAACCATCTACTTTATACAAAGCAGCTAGTTTAGCTTCGTCGCTCATATCTAACAAAATATCTAAATAATTACCTGCATCAAACCAGCGTGTAATGGCTTTGTAGGGGTTTTCAATTTCCTTGGCCTCTGCACTAGCTTTGCCAGTGGGTTTACGTTTTTTTAATTGTTCTGGATTAGGAAAATATTCAACAAATATGGTTCTGATAGATTTTTCAATCAAGTTAATCGCCACCTGATAAGGGCCCTCTTGTTCACCTTCATACACCAATTCTATTTTACCTGTTATAGATGGAATAATACCCACCAAATCGCTCATCCAAACCTGTGTATGTTTTTCGTTATTAATAATCGCTCTGCGTTCTGCACTGCTTACTGCATTTTCAAAAGCAGCAATAGTAAGCCTTGCACTAACACCACTTTTCTTATCAACATATTCATTATTTCTGGCTTCAAAAGCTACTTGCTCAATCACACGTTTAATGATATCACTTACAGCAACTTTATCTGCTTGTTCAAGAGTTATATGAGCTTCCTGTTCTGTAATGGCCAAAGATGTTTCAATAGACTTCGGATAGTGTGTTAAAATCTGACTTTCAATTCTATCTTTCAATGGCGTAACAATGCTACCACGATTGGTATAATCCTCCGGATTTGCAGTAAACACAAACAAAATATCTAAAGGCATACGCAGTTTAAATCCACGAATTTGAATATCACCTTCTTGCAGAATATTAAATAATGCTACTTGAATACGAGCTTGTAAATCGGGCAATTCATTGATTACAAAAATGCCTCGGTTACTACGTGGAATGATACCATAGTGAATCACTCTTTCATCGGCAAAGTGTAATTTCAAATTAGCAGCTTTAATAGGGTCAATATCTCCTATAAGGTCGGCTACACTTACATCTGGAGTTGCAAGCTTTTCCCCATAACGTTCACGTCTGTGCAAAAAAGAAATAGGTGTTTTGTCGCCCAATTCTGCTATTAAGTCTTTAGCATATTTTGTCATTGGTTTTAATGGATCGTCATTTACATCACTGCCAGTAACGTAAGGAATATATTCATCCAACAACTCCACCATCTGTCTTGCCATTCTTGTTTTGGCTTGTCCACGCAAGCCCAAAAACAAAATATTATGACGGCTTAAAATGGCACGTTCTGTATCGGGAATTACTGTGTCTTCGTAACCCATTATTCCATCAAAAGGGTTTTCTTTTTGCTGGATTTTTGCTATTAAATTTTTCCTTATCTCTTCTTTTACAGAGATAGATATGTAACCACTTTTCTTTAAATCGCCTAATGTTTTAATCTTCTTAATATCCATATTCTTTAATTAGTAGTTAGCAATTAGTATTTAGCAATTGAACAGCTAATACTAATTGTAACAATTGTTATTTTAATTGCTAATTATTAGTAAACTGTTTTATTCTTTCCGCTTTCAAAATCTTTAAATAAAAACGCACCCAATTTATCTAAAGATGCGAAGAAAGCTTTACCATGATTCATCTCTGTAAATTCCTGTACAAAGCTTTGCAGATAAGGGTCGCTAGCAATCATAAACGTAGTAATAGGTATTTTTAATTTCTTGCATTGTGCTGCTAAATTGATACAACGATTTACCACTTTTCTATCTAGACCAAAACTATTTTTATAATACTTGCCGCCTATTTTTAAGCAAGTTGGTTTGCCATCAGTAATCATAAAAATTTGCTTGTTGGCATTCTTTCTTCTTCGCAATAAATCCATTGCCAATTCAAGCCCAGCAACGGTATTGGTATGATAAGGCCCTACCTGTAAATAGGGCAAATCTTTCACTTCAATTTGCCAGGCATCATTTCCAAAAACAACGATATCCAGTGTATCTTTTGGATAGCGTGTTTTAATCAATTCGCTCAATGCCATCGCCACTTTTTTAGCAGGTGTAATTCTATCTTCACCATACAAAATCATACTATGACTAATATCTATCATTAGCACCGTAGATGTTTGTGTTTTAAAGTCTGTTTCTCTTATTTGCAAATCATCTTCCTGCATAGAGAAAGCATCAATACCATGATTAATTTGAGCATTCTTGATACTTTCTGTAAAATCAATTTGGTCTAAAGAATCTCCAAAAGCAAAGGGTTTGATATCGCTATTTGTTTCATCGCCTCTACCAGCTTTATTGGTAATATGATTGCCTTGTTTTGTTTTCTTTAGCTTGCCAAATATTTCTTCTAAACTACTCTGACGAATACCTTGTTCCATTTTAGATGAAATTTTTATATCGCCACTCACAGGGTTTTCTTTGATATAGCCTTTATCTTTCAGT
>CANGOT010000137.1 GCA_947455425.1 Chitinophagaceae bacterium
ATACCGCCATAAAAGTTTTCCAAGCCATTGCTGGATCGGCTGCAAAAGTTCTAA
This sequence comes from Chitinophagaceae bacterium, assembly GCA_947455425.1. Taxonomy (GTDB): domain Bacteria; phylum Bacteroidota; class Bacteroidia; order Chitinophagales; family Chitinophagaceae; genus CAIVPM01. The sequence goes on from CANGOT010000137.1 coordinate 55, forward strand.
AATTAACTGCATAAGGATAGAAAAAGATCACTTCTACATCAAATAAAACAAACAAAATAGCAATTAAAAAATATTTAATTGCCATTGGTTGACGAGCATCTCCGTGTGAAGGAATACCACTTGTAAAAGTTTCTAGTTTATCTTTTGTGGCACGTTTTGGACCAACCAATGCAGAAAGAACGAGCATCATTGCAACAAAACCAGCAGCGAAAACTAATTGAATACCAATTGGGAGGTAGTTTTGTGCTAAATTACTTGCAGTTACATCTAACAAAAAATGCATAATTAAATTTATTGGACAAAGATAGTTGTGTAAATAATACAAATTAAAAAACTCCTTGCAAATGCAGGGAGTTTTTTAATTGTTTATATACCTTTTTAGAAAAATTTAGTTAATATCGACCTTAGTGACGTGTGTTAGTTTTAGATGGAGACGATTTAGAATGTTCAATTGCTTTTTGAATCATAACTTTTTGATCTGTTGCAAATTTATTTTCCTCCCCTTCAGTTGGATAAAGCACTAACATTTTATCTAATACTTCCACGGCTTTTGGATAATCCTTTACTTTTCCCCCATAATATAAAAACATATAGTACAAATTACTAAAAATTGATTTTCGGTTTTTTTCAACATTTAATTGCAATACAGAATCTAAATCATTTAGATAAGGAATTGCTTTTCCATTGGTAGTGTCTGCATCTAATCCGATGGCAGCTTTACGGTAAAAAGTTACTGGCTGTGGTTTTTCTGGATAAGCTGCCAAATATTTTTTTGCAATATCCAATCCTAATACATAATCTTTTGAAGCTTGTGCTGCATTTGACATTTTGTAATAGTCCATTTCAGTAACTGCCCCACGTAATTCTGCCAATTTTTGAATTGTTTTTATTTGCTCTTGATAATTTTTGGCCTTAGCGTATAAATCGGCAATTGCTGGCAAATATTGTAGTTGAGTAGTTTTTGAATTATCTAGTTCAATTAAGTTATTGAATGCATTTACAGCTTGTAATTCTGAACCTGGAAAACGAGCATAAATTTTTGCTGCAATATCATAATCATTTGCAAAAATTTTGTCGGGAGTTGCTGTTGCAAAGAATTTTTCAATATTTGCTTTAGCTTGAATTGAATCATTTAATCGATCATAATTATATGCATATAAAATTGGAACACGTGTTTTGCAATCACTATTTTCTAACAATTTCGCTTTTTCTAAACTTGCCTGATAGTTTCCGGCTCGGAATAAATAATCAGCATAAAAATAATCATTGTTACAATCTTTATCTGCATATTGGATATATTTCTCGATATTTTCTTTAGCAAGATTTACATCTCTATTAGAGTAATAATTATAATAATCTAAATAAACAGGGGCAAAAGCAACATCGGCAGCTAAAGCAGCATTAAAATATTGCTCCATAAAAGGTTTATTCTGCTGACTTAAATAAATTTTTCCAATCAAATAATTTGGTAATGGATTTTTTGGATCTCTGCTGATAGCTTCACTGTAAGCTTTTTGAGCTTCACCGCCAAATTCACCACCCATTTTTCTATAGCATAACCCTTTATAAATAAGACTTTCAGTATTTGCCGGATCTATAGCAGCTGCTTCTGTTAATTTCTCAACGGCATAATCTGGATTACCAAATTTACTGCTACCATCTTTCACTAAATGTCCTACACAATTTGCACGGCCAATTGCATTTAAAATATATGCAGGAGCTTTTCCCTTGTTTTTTCCGCGTGTTTCTGCTGTTGTTGTAATAACTCCTTCAAATTTTTGATTAGCTGCATTCCAGTCGCCACCTTCAAGTAAATCAATATGAGCCATTCCTATAAATAATAATGCTGTATTGCTTACTCCCGCTTGTAAAGATTTTTGATAAAGGGATTTGGCTCCGCTAACATCATCTACCGCTATCATACTTTGTCCCAACCAATAAATTGCTGTTGCATCTTTATCATTACCTGCAATTATTTTTTGCAATTGTTCTTTTGCAGTTTTAAATTTTCCATATTGAATACTTTTCACTGCATCTGCTATGGTTTGAGCAGATGTGATTGACATAGTTAAAATGATGGCTGCAATTACGCTGATTGTTTTTTTCATTTTGCTTTTTTATAATCTAATTTGAAATTTTACTAGAACGTTTATTAAAATTAATATTTGCTGGAACTAAACAAGATCTACGAAAAATCAATTGACCTCTTTCCATACTTAAAAAATTTGTGAAGCCAGTTCCCAAACCCAACCAATTTTCTTTTACTATAAAGTACAAGGGTCGTGCCAAAGGATATTGACCATAATTTAAAGTTGCTTGAGATGCTTTCGCATAATATCCTTTCTCTTCACATCGCACACATTCAATTAATGCCAATTTCATTTGTTTTAAGTTGTTTAATTGTTTTTCATCATAATCATTACTTACCCAACTATTTCCAACAAATCCTATTGCATTTTTTGTTTTTTTTATTGTTTCAATCACTGCCTCACTCCCATTTACAGCCATAACATTTGCACCAAATTTAATTCCTCTTAACACACTATCTTCTAAAAATTTAACTGTACTGGTGGCATTGGTCCCATCTAAAATTGCAGTATATTTTTTTTCTCCACTCAATATTTTTTTTAAATCATTCATGCTAAAAATTGAATCGCTATTATCAACATTTACTATGGCTGCAACTGCATCGTAGGCAATATTTGCATATAATGGTTTAAACGAATTTTTAGTAAAAAAATAATCTTCCTCATTTTTTTTTAATCCTCTTGAAACAATAATTAATCTTGTTGAATCTTTTATTAAATCTCTAAAACAATCTGCTTCGGCTTTGTAACTTACAATAATTTTTGCTTGGGGGTAAGTTGCACAATAAACTTTAATTTGTTCGTCAATGACCGGCTTAAAACTTTCATCAACACTTATATAAATTGTTCCTTCTTTGGGCGAATCATTTGTTGTATGTTTCGTTTCAATGTTATTGGTTGAACAAGATGAAAACAGTATAATAATAAAAACAAATAAATTTCTCATTTAATAATCTTTCTTAAAGCCACGATACAGCCTAAACCCACCATATAAAAAACAAATACCACCAAAAAAATATCGAAAAAATTTATCAAAAGCAAGAATTTGTTCAATTTTATAATGCTCTGCTACAAACATTATTATTCCCATAGCAATAAAAAATAAAGCCATAGTAATATGCCTGATAGATTGTAATGTATTAAATCCTTTGCGATTCTTTTCGCGATAATCTTCGTTCATAAAATTAAGGCTGCAATTTATGGGAAAAACATAAACCACAGATTGTCAGAAATTTTTCTTTTGTTAAATTTTCTGCCAATCTGTGGCTTTAAATTAATTGTTGTTTATAAAAGTAATAGGCATTTTAAAATAAACAGCCACAGGATTTCCATTTTGTAACCCTGGTTTCCAGGCTGGCATTTGATGAATCACTCTTTTTACTTCGTCGTCTAAATCCCCTCTTCCGTTTTGCACAATTTCAATATCAGAAATATTACCATTTTTATCTACCACAAACTTTGCAATCACAACAATTTTTTGTCCTTCTTCAATATCATCGGGTTGATGCAAATTATGCAGCATAAAATTTCTTAACGCATTCGCTCCACCAGGAAATTCAGGATAAATTGATGGATTCGTAATTGGCTCATTACCATTATCATCAACGTTTTTTCCATCATCAATTTTTCCTTTACTATCACCAATACCTGGTGTTTTTTTGTCTCCGGGAATTTCGCCAACAATTCCGGCAGATGCGGGACCTTCTATGTTTTTGTTTCCAATAAATGATGTATCAATTCTATCAACAGTTGGTGTGGGTTTCTCTGGGTCCTTAACAATTATTGGTATAACATTTTCAATTGCTGCCATTGGTTTTTTAAATGCAGGTTTTGTTTTTTCAATTTCCTTAGGCTTATCGATGAGTGGTTTAAAATCTGCAATTGAGATTTCTGGACCAATTTGAAGCACACAAACTTTCTTTGGCGTTTTCCAGCTTTGCAAGCCCGCAAAAATTAACACAAGTAACGCAGTAGTTAGGATAGATTTTTTTAAACGATTAGGATAATACTTACGCAATTGATAAGCACCATAATCTTTGTTTTTGTTTTGAAAAATAATGTCGAGCACATCGCTTTTTAAAATATTTTCCGCTTTCATATAAATTGTTTTGCTCCTCATCTTCAAAGAAGAATTTGGACTGTTAAAAAATGTTTTTGAAAACGGCTAGCTGTTTGATATTTAGATGTAGCAATAAATTTATTCCACAAAATGAATTAAGAAAATGAAAAACATTTTGCATTCAACAATCTGTTGCAAAAAAAATGTTGCAATTTAAATTGCAACAAATTTTTTGCAACAATTTAAATTAATACTAAATAATTGTTGGCTCTACTTCATCATTCAATAGATACTATTTTTGAAGCATGAAAATACTCATGGTTTGCTTGGGCAATATTTGTCGCAGCCCCTTAGCAGAAGGAATTTTACAGCAAAAAATAAATAAACTACATCTTAATTGGACGGTGGATAGTGCAGGGACTGCTGGTTATCATGTAGGAGAAGCACCACATCATTTATCGATAAAAGTTGCTTTGCACAATAGTATAGATATTAGTAAACAACAATGCAGAAAATTTGTGAAAGAAGATATTAAAAATTTTGATAAAATTTTTGTAATGGATGAGGAGAATTATAAAGATGTAAAACAAATTTGTGGAAATAATTGGGATGAAAATAAAGTAGATTTATTGTTGAATGTTTTATATCCCAACGAAAATAAAAATGTACCCGACCCTTGGTATGGTAAAGAAGATGGCTTTCATAAAGTTTATAAAATGATTGACGAAGCTTGTGATAAAATATGCGAAATGTATTAGTTTATCAAACAAATAAAAAAGCCTCACAGTTAATAATCTGCGAGGCTTTTTTATTTGTTTCAAAAAATTATTCATCATCCAATTTAATTGGGTATCTATAAGTATCTGTTGATGATCCAGGATAAATTCCTTCAATAAATATGGTTCCTTTTGCATTTTTCATTGCAGCATTAAAGTCATCAACTGTTTTAACTTCAATACCATTAATAGAAGTTATTACAAAGCCTTCTTGTACACGAGATTTTTGTAAAGCTCCGCCACTAATTTTTTTAATCACCACACCACCAGCAATTTCGTTTGCTTGTGCTATTTTTTTATCAACTGTAGCAAAATCACCGCCTAATTTTTCTAAAGCTGATGTACCTTTTACTACTGCTGTGGTGTTTAACTTATTTTTCAAAACAACATTGGCTGTGCTTGGTTTTCCATCTCTTGTATAAGTAATAGAAATTTTATCGGCAGGTTTATAACGTGCAATTTGCTCAACCATTTCTGGTGCTGAGTTTACGGTTACACCATTAATTTTTGTAACAAAATCTCCTTTTTTTATGCCAGCAGCAGCTGCTGCTCCACCTTCTAAAACATCAGTTATATAAACACCATCGCCTTCTTTAATTCCAGCTTCTTTTTTTTGTTCATCGCTCATTCCCTCTGCTGCATAAGTTAAACCAAGATAAGCACGTTGAACGGTTCCGTATTTAATGATATCGTTTACTACTTTTTTTGCAAGATTAATTGGAATAGCATAGGAATATCCAATATAACTTCCATTTTGAGACGCAATAGCAGAGTTAATTCCAATAACTTCTCCATTCAAATTAATAAGAGCTCCGCCACTATTTCCAGGATTTACAGCGGCATCAGTTTGTATAAAACTTTCAACTGGATTTTTTGCTTCTGCATTATTATTTGGATTAATAATTCCAATATTTCTTGCTTTAGCACTTACAATTCCTGCAGTTACAGTAACATCTAAATTCAAAGGATAACCAATTGCTAAAACCCATTGACCCAATTTAGCATCATCACTATTTCCATAAATTAAATAAGGTAAATTTGATGCATCAACTTTTATCACAGCTAAATCAGTGTTAGCATCTGTGCCAATTACGGTAGCCTTGTAAGTTTTCTTATTTGTTAAGGTAACTGTAATTTCGTCAGCACCATTTACAACGTGATTATTGGTAATAATATACCCATCATCACTAATAATAACACCACTTCCACTTGCTTTTTGTTCTGGAATGATTGACATTCTTGGACCATTGAAAAATTCGTCGAACATATCACCTCCGAACATATCACTAAAAGGATTTTTTTGGCGGGGAAGGTTGTTCGTAATTTGTTTGGCTTTTGTTTTTGTTTTTATATGAACTACTGCTGGCGTTGCGGCGAGAGCCGGTGCGGTAAAATCCATAGAAGCAGGAACATTTTTATTTCCAAAAAAACCTGCATAATTTGCAGGAACTTTTCCTGCATCTTGTGTGCCTGTGAAATGATTTTGCATCATTTTGCCAAATCCCCAAACACTTGCTACTGCTGTGGTTGCACTAATGCCCACAATGGCTAAAATTTGTTTCAATTTCATAGTTAAAATTTTTTTTTGTTAATATTCAATTATTATGCCTTGTGGGTGCAAGTAAATGAAAATGTAAATTCGACAGCAAATTTTCAAAAAATTTAACATTTTACGAAATTTGTCGTATAAAATATGACCGTTTGACTTTTCCGAAAAAAAAATGCATGATTATAAGTGATATGACAGTTGTC
>CANGOT010000138.1 GCA_947455425.1 Chitinophagaceae bacterium
ATTAGAAAAGGAGTGGAGAGTTGGTGTCCTTTAAACAAAGTGCAAAAGCAGTGGACAGATAGAAAAAAAGTAATTGAAGAACCTTTGTTTAAATCTTATGTTTTTGTTAGAATCAATGAATCTGAAAAGTTGGAAGTTTTAATGACGCCAGGCGTATTAAATTTTATATATTATTTAGGTAAGCCAGCAGTGATACGCGATGAAGATATTGAATCTATTAAAGTTTACCTGATGGATTCTGAAGCGAAAATTGATATTATTTCTGTTGATAAATTCAAAGAAAATATGCGAGTAAAAGTAAATCGTGGTGTTTTCTTAGATGCAGAAGGTACCATTCTTAGAACTGCCAAAAACAAAGTATATGTACAACTGGAAAGTCTAGGACAAGTAATGGTAGTAGAATTCAAAACAGCGTATTTAAAGCCAGCTTAACTGCAAAGTAATTTTATTAATTATGTTTTCATTTTTTAAAAAAAAGCTCGACACCAATCTGAATCTTTCTTTTTTAGGAGTTGATATGCACTCGCATTTGCTACCCGATTTAGATGATGGTTTGCAAACAATGGAACAAACCATTGAATTTGCTAAAGCGATGCAAGAACTTGGCTACAAGAAATTAATTTGCACACCTCATATTTTACCAGGCGTTCATGATAATACCCCTGAAATTATTTTAGCAAGATTGCAGGAAGTGAGGACCGCATTTAAAGAAAATGATATTGATATGCCCATTGAAGCTGCTGCAGAATATATGGTTGGACCAGAGTTTCATGAGGCAATTTTGAACGATGAAAAGCTGCTGAGTTTTGGAAATAATTATATTCTTATCGAAATGTCTTATGCAGCTCCTTCACAGAATATTGCCAAAGTTATTTTCGACTTAAAAATAAAAGGCTATCGACCTATATTGGCACATCCAGAGCGTTATAACTATTATTTAGGCAATAACGAAGTGTATGAAGATTTTATTGGTAGGGGCTGTTTGCTTCAAATAAACTTACTTTCTCTTACAGGCTTCTATGGTAAGCCTGTTCAAAAAGCAGCAGAATATCTTGTTAAAAATAAAATGGTATCTTTTATAGGTACAGATATGCACCACATGGGACATTTGAATATGACTAAAAGCTTTGCCATCAATGTTAAACTGCATCAAATGATTACAGAGTTAGAATTAAAGAATCATACCTTGTAGTGTTTATTTATTTTAGTTTTACCAAAGGATGATTTAATCCATTCACTAAATTCTTCACCACTTTATATTTTGCAATACTGTCAAATAGTTGGGTAAGTGTTTTAAAGCCATAGGTTCTGGAATCAAAGCTGGGGTCTATTTTTCTAAGTGTTGCACCTACTTTTGAGATATAAGTTTCATCTTCTTCATTGGTAGAAATTTCAAAGGCTTTGTCTATTAAGCTCAGGTCTAGTTTGGGATATCCTTTCTTTAATTCAACAATTTTTTCAACTGTTTTAGTGGGAGTTTTTTTAGGCTTTATATCAGAGGTATGTTGATGCTTTATTTCAATAATCTCTTCTATTAAGTTTTCACTAAATGTAAAAATTTCACAAGAGTTTACAAAGGCTATTGGTGTTGTTTTTCTTCCAATACCCATAACAAATAAACCTTCTTCTCTAATTCTTTTTGCCAAACCTGTATAGTCGCTGTCGCTTGAAACAATACAAAATCCATCTACACTTTTGCTGTGTAACACAACCATGGCATCTATGATAAGAGAACTGTCTGTTGAGTTCTTTCCAGTAGTGTAAGAAAATTTTTGTATTGGATTAATGGAATATTGATTGATAATTTCTTTCCAGCTATTCATTTGTGAGGTGGTCCAATCACCATAAATACGTCGGATTGTTGCTTTACCATATTTAGAAACTTCTTCTAAAATTTCTTTAATTAATTTGGCTTGTGCGTTATCGCCATCTATTAATACGGCTATATTAAATTTTGCTTCGTTCATTGTAGTCATTTAAAATGATGCTACAAAGATTGGATTAATGTGGTTAAAATCTCTTCTTGTTTTTCTTTTCAATCTTTTCTAAAAAAGGTTTAGGAAAGGTTTGGTTGTTTTCTTCTTTTATTTCAACGGCATCAAATGGTTGGGCTGTATAATACCATTTTCCATTCTGCCATTTAAAGCCTTCATATTCTCCATAGGGAATTAAGGTAGATTTAGTACGAAGGTCATTGCTTTCACTAATCAATTTATCAAAAATAATTTCATCTAACTTTTCGTCATATTGCAATTTAACACCAGCATTTTTTCTAAACTCCAAACAAAATCTGTAACAAGGTTGAGGAGGTTTGATACCATCGTTTGGATATACAAAACAATTTCGGCCAAACTGAGGTTTACCAGCTTCATCAAACGTTAAAATATCAATCCATTTTTTATTAGTTCTTTCGTTGTTATCATCTCTGCCTAGTAAGGTATAATAAGTTTTGTTATTATGGGTTTTAGCAATAATGGTATAATAAATAGCACCTATCCAATGTTGGGCATCGCGAACAGAATCGTTGGGAGCAGTTGTGAAATCTGAACAGTCGAACAAAGGAAATAGTTTTAAAGATCCATCTTTTGTTTTCATTTGTATGGCAGCTTGCTGACGGTACAACGTTAGATCTTTGGCAACCTGCCAGCTGATGATTCTAAAACTGCTATCAGGTGCATATAGCTTTGAAATTCTTACAGAATCAAACTTATAGCTAAAGGAATAGGGGACTTTTAATGCAGTCACCAATCCTTTAATTAAGTTGGCATCGCTTGAAAAACGTTCCGAAACATCGTTAGAGTTAATGATACTATCCGAAAAAATCTTTAAGTCGTTTTCAAGCTTTTGCAATTGCTTATAATTCTCCATGCTAATGCTTTGCGAAAAAGCACCCAGCGTTACAATAAAGAAACCAAAAGAAATAATGATACAACGCATTTGAAATATTTGTATAAAATTAAGATACTTGTTGTTGCCACAAAGATTAATGTAAAAATTTATGATTTTAATGTGGATTAAGAAATAATGAAACAAGAAAGCCGTTTCAATGCAACGGCTTTCTTGTTTACTGATTTTTTTTTGATTTAATACCTTGTAAAGTAATAAGCACCCTTAATTATTCAACAATCAATTTCTGTGTTTTCAGTTCTCCATTGGTAGTGGTTATTTGCACTATATATAACCCTTTTGTAAACTGTTGGGTATTTACTGACAACGGTTGACGGTCGACAGTCGACAGAAAAACAATGCTACCTAAATAATCTGTAATTACCACCTGCTTTGCTCCTTTACATTGAATGTTTATACTGCTGGACTGTAGGAATGGGTTGGGAAATAGGCTAAAACCGTTTACAGTTTGTGGTGTATAGTTAATCGTTTTTATATCTGAGAAGCCCAGTGTTCCATCTTTATCAACACTCACAATCCTATAATAAACCAACGAACCATAAACCGTAAACTAGTGTCCTCAAAACTATACTCATTATCACTTGCACCATTGGCTTTTACTTTTCCTATAGTTGTAAAATCTTTACCGTTTAAAGAACGCTGCACATAAAAATGAGACACATTTATTTCATTGGCAGTTGCCCATAAATTCTCTACAAAGCCACTGCTAACCCCTCCATTGGTGGGGAATTGACCGCTGCCATTCGTAATTCGTACCTCGTACTTTAAAAACTTTAATGGTAGCGGCAACACATTTACACACACTGTATCACTACTGGTAAAACCATTAACTGTTTGTATTAAAACATAGCAGATATTTATAGTAGGATGTACCCAAAACCCAGGGCGTATGCTATCTATAGTGCCATAGGTATTTAGCACCTGCCATTTTATGCTATCTATACCATTGGTTAAACTGCCAATAAATGCACTATCTCCAATATGTATGGTGGTATCTCTACCTGCATCTGCTTTTAGGTTAAAGCTATCTAAGGGGATTACTGAAACATTGTCTAAATAAAGTTCTGTTCCAGGTACGCCAATACCAATAAGGCTTGGGCTAATGGTTGTAATATTTGTTAGGCTATCATTTTTAAAGTTTCCAACAGTAATAAATTGTTCTCCTCCCTGTGCCTTAAAAATACCGCTTACTTTAATCCAGTTCATTGTATCTTCTAATATTGGGTTGCCATAATTAAATATTTGTGCATTGGCTGGTATTACCCCCAATTCATCTACAAGTGTATCTACATAAACAGCTTTTTTTGAGAAATAAAGCGACACATTATTACAAGCATAGATATCAGGATTGCAAACGCTAACAAAAAATTCTGCATAATAATATTTACCATACTTTAAGCTATCATTTAATTTTGTTTGAACATAAAACCTGTTAGTATTGTTGCCACCATAACAACTAATCAGGTTGTAAGCCTGCCCAGTACGAGCATATTGAAAACTTGTAATTCCCAAGCAATTATACGGCACACTTGTACAGGATACCACATCACAGGCATTAAGGTATGCTCCAACAGGATTAATTTTACTTGTAGGCATATACCAAGGGTTGGGGGGTGGGCAATTAATAAGTGTAGGACAATTAGTATAGGTTTCAAAGCTATAGTTAGGCACAAGGTTAGTTTGTGCTTTAAGATTTGTTAAAAGCAATACAGAAAATAAACAAAGTAAAAAATGTTTCATACGCAAAATAAAAAGAGGTATGCTGTGATGCAGAATACCGCTATGTTTTTTTAATTTTTGCCTTTGGTGTTCGCTTCGTTCTTCGCCGTTGATGTGTGTTCTTCACCAACAACGAATGATGTATTACTAATTGCATATCTATTTGTATGAACAAAGATTTATAAGATTTATTAATTTTCGGTCTCATCGTCACTTATATTTACCCTTAAGCGTAAGCAAATGACACTGTTGTGCTAGCTAGATATCATTTCTTTTTCCAAATATTTACTTCATCACCTAACAAATATAGTTTTTCTATAAAAGAATATGTAAGTACAATAGGAATCTGTTGAAATATAAAACCGAGTAATGAACAGCCCATTCCTAAGCGGCAATGGTTACAGATCAGGGGTACTGTCTAAAAGTGGTTGTTTTTTAGTGATCAGTTTTTAAATGATATGGGGAAATTTTCATTTTTTGACTACCAGTGAGCATTTTTTGGCTACCAATTTTCGTTTGATGGCTACCAGTGATTAAATGATGACGAGCAATGTTTATTTTTTGACTACCAGTGAGCGTTTTTTGGCTGCCAATTTTCGTTGATGGCTACCAATTATTAAAAGATGACGAGCAATGTTTGTTTTATGACTGCCAGTGAGCGTTTTTTGGCTACCAATTTTCGTTTGATGGCTACCAATTATTAAAAGATGACGAGCAATGTTTGTTTTTTGACTACCAGTGAGCGTTTGTTGACTAACAATTTTCGTTTGATGGCTGCCAGTGACTAAAAGATGACGAGCAATGTTTGTTTTTTGACTATCACGGTGAAGATGGGGGGAAGAATTGAAAAAGTTATGCTGGTTCAATAGCTTCTGCAAATTCAAGCAGGTCATTATATCTATAATCTATTAATGGATTAGGAAATGCTACTTCGGGATTGGTGGTGGCAACAAACACCGTTGTAATACCAGCATTTCTGCCAAATTCCATATCACTAGGTTTATTGCCCACCATCATAGCTTTATTAAAATCTATTTGCGGATAATGTTCTTTAGCCTGCAATGCCATTCCTGCATTAGGTTTACGATTCGGGTGGTGGTTGTTTAAACTGGTACAAAAGTAAATCTGGTCTATTCTGCCACCAGCCGCTTCAATTTCTTTGGTCATATTCTGGTGAATATCATGCAAATCATCCAAACTCATCAATCCTTTACCCACACCACGCTGATTGGTTACCAAAACAATTACACCAAATTTTTTGTTTAAAATTTTCATGGCTTGTTTAACCCCATCATAAAAAGCAAATTCCTCCCAATTTAAAATATAGTCTTCTTTTTTTTCGTGGTTAATCACCCCATCTCTATCAATAAAAAGTGTCCAGGTGTTATCTATAGCAGGTAGCATTTGTTTTGTTTAATAGTTTTTAAAATAGATTTCATTTTCTTCCAGCGTAGTCACATCGGTTCCGTCATTGGTTTTAAAATAAGTTTCCACCGATCTTCTATCTTTCAATCCTCCTAAATAACAAACAAAATGTAAATGAGGTCCCGAAGTAAAACCAGTATTACCACTAATAGCAATCACATCGCCTTGTTTCACACTATCTCCCACATTAACTTTTGATCCATTGTGTTTGATATGGCAATAACTGGCGAATGTTCCATCACTGTGATATATATTCACATAATTTGTGTAAGGAAGACAAGTTTTATAAGGGCAGGATCTGGTATTGTTTTGAACCACAGCTACTACGATGCCATCTCGGGCAGCTACTACATTGGTGCCTTCGGGCATTGTAAAGTCGAGAGCCCTTTCGGATTGATGCGAAAATTTTCCAAAATATCCTTGAAACAGTTTATGAGAAGTGCCTTTTTCAAAGGGCAAATCATATTCATAAGCTGTATCATAATCTACCTGGTTAATATCGCCGTAGTTCATATTGAATTTATATGAATAACTATAGCCGCCATTGCTATCTACTTTAAGAAGCTCTGTCATTAAGAACTTGTTACTTCTTGCCGGAATCACAAACACATCTTGCTTACCCGTTGTGGGAGCCAGGTTTTTAAGATTAAAAT
>CANGOT010000139.1 GCA_947455425.1 Chitinophagaceae bacterium
GTTAAGACTAAATTATTGTTAAGATCATCAGAGAGGAATACGAAAGTAGGCAATTACTTTAAAAAATTAATCTTTTTTTTTCAAGTTAACAAAAAAGTAATTTTCAGAAAAAGAAAAAGTATATGTATTTCAATGTTTTTAAAGCTTTATTTTGCAGGGTAAAAAAAAGACAATGACAGATATTACGACCCTAAAGAATGTTGCAACTCAGGTTAGAAGAGATATAGTTAGAATGGTACATGCTGTTCAAAGTGGACATCCTGGTGGTTCTTTAGGTTGCACAGATTTGCTGGTAGCATTATATTTCTCCGAAATGCACCACAATACAAATTTTTCAATGGATGGAAAAGATGAGGATATTTTCTTTTTGTCTAACGGACATATTTCACCATTATTTTATTCAATACTGGCACATGCTGGATATTTCGAAGTAAAAGAACTGGCTACATTTAGGAAACTAAATTCACGACTACAAGGTCATCCTACAACACACGATGGATTGCCAGGCGTACGAGTAGCAAGTGGATCATTAGGGCAGGGTATGAGTGTTGCTATTGGTGCTGCACTAGCAAAAAAAATAAACAATGATAAACATCTAGTTTATTCTCTTCATGGAGATGGTGAATTACAAGAAGGACAAAATTGGGAAGCTATTATGTTCGCTGCTCATAAAAAAGTAGATAACCTTATCGCTACAATAGATTACAATGGACAGCAAATTGATGGTTCTACAGATAGTGTCATGAGTTTGGGGAATCTTAAAGAAAAATTTATTGCTTTTGGCTGGGATGTTTTAGATATAGAACAAGGTAATGACATGGAAGATATTATTGCAGGTCTTCGTAAAGCTAAAAGCCTTACTGGTAAAGGAAAACCAGTTTGTATTTTGCTGAAAACAAAAATGGGAAAGGGAGTCGATTTTATGGAAGTTGGACACGAATGGCATGGTATTGCACCTAATGACGAACAACTTGCCAAAGCTTTAGCACAATTGCCAGAAACTTTGGGTGACTATTAAAATTTGAGTCTAAAAATTCATAAAAAATTACAGCATTTTAATAATGGTTTCAAATACTTTGCTAGCCCATATTTGATGCTCCTTTGAAGAGTAATGTAATCTATCGTTTGTAAGTAAAGTAATATCAGACTTTGCTTTACGTGTTTCATCAGTTATATTGATGTACTGTGTTTGTTGCTTTTGGGCTATTAATTCACAAATACCATTAAAAGCATTGATTTCGTCAGCAATTTTATCAGCATCTCTATCAGATGCAAAAGGTGTAACACCCCAATCTGGAATCGAAAGGACAATTACTTTTTTTGAATCACCACCTACAAGGGCAATAGATTTATTAATTAATACTTCAAACTCTTCTGAAAAATCTTCTGTACTTAATTCTCTGTACTGATTATTTACACCCACTAATAGTGTTACAAAATCATATTTGTTACAAAGCTTGATATGATTGAGATGTGTTAGTAACTCAAAACTTGTCCAACCAGTTTTTGCAATGACTTCTGGTGCAGTAAATTGATAGTTAGCTTTTCTTAAGAGCTGAATAGTTTGGTACGGAAAGCTATCGTGCAAAGGAACTCCTTCACCAATGGTATAAGAATCTCCAAGGTTAAGCAGTGAATATGTTTTCAAATATTTATAGTGTTGAATGAATAGTTAATATAAATGTAATTGTAAAGCTATTTCCTTCTTTGTATTTCATCTCTAATAGAAATAGCTTTAATATAATCTTCGTTTTCGAGAACAGTGTTTAATAGATTTTGAAGTTCTTGAATACTTAAAGTGCTTAAATCATCACCTATGTTACTACTCGATTCCTGAACTCCTACAGCTTCAATATTTTTTTTCTTATCACTATCCTGTTCATCCATAAGAATTCCTGCATTTTCAAGGATGTGATTGTAAGTATATATAGGGCAACCAAACCTTACTGCTAAAGCAATGGCATCACTTGTTCTGCTATCAATTTCAACAGTATCATTTTCGGTATAACAAACAAGTTTAGAATAAAAAATACCTTCTTGTAAATCGCTGATTAATATCTCTTGTAAATCTACATTGAAAGCACTCATAAAGTTCTTCATTAAGTCGTGTGTCAACGGACGACTGGGTTGCATTCTTTCCAAAGCAACAGCAATGGCCTGAGCCTCGAAACCTCCAATAACAATAGGTAATCTTCTTAAACCATCAGTTTCGCCAAGTACCACAGCATAAGAATGTGTTTGAGTTATACTATGCGATAATGCAACAATTTCTAATTCTATCTTCTTCATACAGTTCACGAAATTAAAACAAATACTTATTTAAACAACTAGATTTTAATTAACTTATTTTTTTAATGTATATCACTTATTTTCGTCATCGCATAAATTTATTAAAAATGAGGGTGATTTTATTTGCAGTTGTATGTTTTATTGCTATTCAATCAAATGGTCAGTATAAAAGTTTTTTATTAACTGATAATGGAGATACACTGAACCGTTTAGACAATAATAATTTAAAACAAGGTAGATGGAAAATTCATGTAAATGCTTTGCGTGCACAGCCTGCATATGATGAAGAAGGAGCATTTAAAAATAATTTAAAAGAAGGCGTATGGCGAAAATATGATATGTATGGTTTAATGTTTGCCCAGGAAAATTATAAGTGGGGTAACTTAAATGGATTACAACAATATTTAGATCAAGGTAGATTAGAACACGAGGAGAATTGGCGTAGTGTAGACCCTGATAGAAAATTTGATACGATTGATGTACCTGATGTTTATGATCAATATAAAATTGAAAGAAAAATTATTAAAGTAGAATCTTATGCGGTTCCATTTGGTGAATGGAAATTTTACGATCCCGAAACAGGAAGAATTCTTAGAACAGAACATTATGATGCTCTTGGAAATCTATATATTCCTAAAAAAGAGGGGCTGCCTGTTACAACAGACTCTATTCCTAAAAAAATAGCCAAACCCAAAGCTGTAGAGGAGTTCGAGAAAAGTAAAAAAGGTAAAAAGGCAATAAAAGTAAGAGACGGTATGACGGGATAATTCTTTTGAATGATGGAACTTATTGAATAGTTAATTCATTTAGTC
Source organism: Chitinophagaceae bacterium (assembly GCA_947455425.1). GTDB lineage: Bacteria > Bacteroidota > Bacteroidia > Chitinophagales > Chitinophagaceae > CAIVPM01. Next base: position 3,102 of record CANGOT010000139.1, read on the forward strand.
TATTATTCGTCATTTGATTCTGTACCTAAATTTTCACCTTCTTCTGTAAAGCCTTCTAGCGTTTCTTTTAAATCATACTTTTCTTCAATATCAGCAAAACGTTCACCTAACAAACTTTTTGTTCCATATTGTGGCGGTCCAATGCCTTCGATTCTTGTAATAGATGGATACAGCAAACGAGGATCTTCTTCTTTAGATATATTAATTAGTTCAATTAAGAAAGTCCAATATTTGTCAAAATCATATACATAAATAAATCTCTGATTGGTATCTTTTATCTCACTGCCAATAGTTGTTTCATGCATTAATAATGGAGATGCAGGGTATTCTTTGTCATACTTGTCAAAACTAATTTCTCTTCCTCTTTGCCAATTATCATTACTCCTGTAAAAAGTTGCCTGATGTTTATTATCAAACTCATAGGATTTTAAAATCTGAAAATGCAGCTCTGTAAAGAAGCTTGTATGCTTAATTGCAATATCTCTGTAAACAGATTCGTCTTCCTCTAAATATGCTCTGAATTTTAATATTGCCATGGTTAGTGAGATTTAATTGAGCGAATTTATGAGATTATTTAAGTTAAGAAAGAATGTGCATTAAAACTTGGGAAAAAAAATATATTCCCATACAGGCAACTATTTCAAATTTATTACGTCTTTAATTTTGTTGGAAATTTTTCTCTAGATTTACAGATATTTTAATTAATAAAATCAAAAACATGAAACAAATTCACTTTAATCTCAAAACACTGTTGAGAACATCTTTGGTAATGGTAACTGCATTATGCTTTTCAATGACAAGTTTTGCTCAGGTTCCTGCTTATGGAACTACAGGGTTCAACAATGAGGCATACGATCAGGTGCCCTTTGCCCTTGGAGTCGCTTATCCAAACCCCATGCAAGCTACTAATGTTGCCGGTACTGGTTGGAATGCATACATAGGTGCTATTGGTTCTTACGTTATTACACAAGTTAATACTGGTAGTGTAAACAACTATAATGGTGCTATTACAGCCACAAATGTTACCCCTACTGGTTTTCCAACTTTATACCAAACATTTGCTTTTACTTCAACCAATAATTCATTGTTTAAGTTAAATTCTATTAAAGTTAAAATTGATAATTCTTCTGCATCACCAGTTCCAATGATTCTTGCAGGTGTTGTTAATGGGCAAAATACAGGATCAACTGTATCTTTTGTTGCTATGCCTGGAAGTAACTGGACAACTATTTCAACTTTAGTTAATCCAAACTTTACCAATATCAATGGTATCATAATAATTAATTTAACTGGCACGACTGCAGTTGCAGAAATGGCTGTTGATGATATTAATATTTCAGCTCCAATTGTTCAAACGAATATTCCTTCTTTTACCTCTCACCCGTCTAATAAAACCATTTGTTCAAGTGCTAGCACCTCATTTACTGGTGCAGCCACAAATGCTGCTGCATATTTTTGGTTAATGTCTAGCGATGGATTAATCTGGAATCAAATTACTGCTGCAAATGCTGGTACTACTTTCAGTGGATACAATAGCAACACTTTAACTGTTACAAATCCAAGTATTGCTTTAAATGGTCTTTACTTAGGATTAACAGCGGTTAATGCTACTGGTGTTAATAAAGGCTCAAATGCTGCACGACTTTTTGTAAATGCTACTCCAACTTTACAAGCTATTGGTGGCCCAACAGCCGTTTGTGTAGGTAAAACTATTACTCTTACCAGCACAGGTGGCGGTGTTTGGTCATCTTTGAATAATGCTGCAAGTATTGTTTCAAATACTGGTGTACTAACTGGTACTAATTCAGGAACTGCAGTAATTAAATATACGTTAACTAGTGGTGGTTGCACAAGTACTGCTGGCTATAATGTAACAGTAAGTAATAATACTGTTACTCCAACGATTCAATATGCTGTAGGTACTGTAAACCCTCAAGGTGGACCTGGTGGTGCTTTCTGTGCTAACAGAACATTTACTGTTGTTGGTAGCCCTGCAGGAGGAACATGGTCTGCAACAGGAGCCGTTTCTGTTGTAGCTAATACTGGATTTGTTACTACTTCCAGTACCGCAGGAACAGGAACTGTAACATATACTTATGCAAATGCGGCTGGTTGTACCAATAGCAGAAGTGTTAATGGTTCTGTTGCTATTTGTCCTGGACCAAGAGGTGTTGCTTCTAATGTTATCAACAATACAACTGAAGCATTATCAATTTATCCCAATCCTGCCAGAAATATAGTTAATTTTAATGCTGATTTTGTGACGAGTGGTGGACAAATTATTGTAACAAATTTAATGGGTAAACAAGTAAAAACACAAGCATTAAGTTTGGGAAATAATAGTATAGATATAAGCAACCTTAGTAAAGGTTTTTATATAATAAACGTTATTACCAGTGAAGGAAAAAGAACTCAAAAATTAATTGTAGAATAAATTATTTTCTATTATTTGCACAAGCCCTCACACCAAAAATGTGAGGGTTTGTTTGTTATAATATTTTCTGCTAACTCTTTAAGATGGTTGCCAAAAAGATGAATATAATTGAATAATCTATTATATGTTTGTTGAAGAAAAATAAACCCTAACTGTAATTTTACTCCAATAAAATGGTATCATTCCCTAATGCAAAAATTAATCTAGGACTAAATGTTATTGAAAAACGAGCCGATGGTTTTCATAACATTGAAACTATTTTTATTCCTATTAGCATTAAAGATGCTCTTGAAATTGTTATTTCAGAAAATGCTGAGGATGTTGATGATTTTGTTACTACAGGATTGTTGATTGATGGAGATATCAGTAAAAATCTTTGTGTTAAAGCACATCAACTTTTAAAGAAAAATTTTTCAATTCCACCTATCAAAATGCATTTGCATAAAGCCATTCCAATGGGTGCAGGGTTGGGGGGGGGAAGTGCTGATGGAGCTTTTGCCCTTACATTACTAAATGATAAATTAGCCTTAAATATTCCTACTCCGCAGCTTATTAATTATGCCTTGCAATTAGGTAGCGATTGCCCTTTTTTCATCATGAATAAATCTTGTTTTGCAACTTCAAGAGGGGAGGAAATGCATATGTTGCAATTAGATTTATCTGCCTATGATATTCTTATTATTAATCCTAAAATACACATTGCTACAGCCTGGGCTTTTGCGAATATTACCCCAGCTAATCCAAAAAAATCTATTCAACAAATCATTCAACAGCCCATAGAAACATGGAAAACAGAGCTTGTAAACGATTTTGAGGAACCTGTATTTAAACAATATCCAACCATTAAAAATATTAAAGAAACACTTTATAATAATCATGCTGTTTATGCTGCAATGACAGGTACAGGGAGCACTGTATTTGGTATTTTTAAAAGAGAAAATAAACCTGATACTATTACCTTCGATAAAGAATATTTTGTTAAATGGGTTACTGTTATTTGATTTTAAAAAGCCATTGATTTTGAAACAAATTTTGAAATTTATACAAATTAGTTATTGCATTTATGGGCTAGCAACCTTTAGTGTTATCATGTTTGTGGCTTTACCATTTGTTTTAATTGCAGCAATGTTTGGTATTAAGGGCGGAAACTTTA
>CANGOT010000140.1 GCA_947455425.1 Chitinophagaceae bacterium
AAATTCAACAGGTATTTTAACTTGTAACCCATACAATGCCGCAACTGGCACTGGTGGTGTTTTATTTTTTTATGCTGATGGCGTTTTTACAATCAATGCTGGTGGAAAATGTGATGTTAATGGTAAAGGTTTTCCTGCAAATGCAATTGGAGCAGGAGCTGCTGGTGGTGCAGGTGGAAATGGTGGCACATCAACAAACATTCATGGGGGATTAGCATCAATACCTAATACAGGCTTAAATGGTGGTGGAAATGGTGGGCTGCAAATGAATAATGCAGTAACAGGAGGAGGAGGATTGAGTACATCACCAGCCTATCCGGGTAGTGGCGTTGTTGCAACTAATTTATCTATGCCAGTTACAAATACATCACACCCTAATTTATTTTTAGGAAGCTGTGGCAAAAGTGGTAATGGTGGAGGAAGTGGTAAAGGTGCAGGAGGCGGTGGTGCAGGAATTGGTGGTACATCTTGTAATGCTGGTCAAAATGGACAAGCTGGTGGCAATGGCGGTAATGGAGGTTTAGGTGGAAATGGTGGTGGTATTATTGCTGTTTTTGCCCGAACAGTTTCAATAACTGGTAACAATAACCTACAAGCAAATGGCGATGCTGCAATCAATGGTGCACAGGGTACAACAGGCGGTAATGGTGGAAATGGTGGTGATGGATGTGGCACTTGTGTTAATGGTGGTGCAGGTGGTGGCGGTAATGGCGGTAATGGTGGAAATGGTGGTGATGGTGGCAGTGGGGGAGCTGCTGGTTTTATATATATTAAAAAACAAAGTGGTACAACTTTAAATAATTCTATTTGCCAATTACTTGGTGGCAATGGTGCTAATGGTGGCAATGGTGGAGCTGGCGGTGTTGCTGGTTTAAATTCTAACTTAATTGGTACGGCTACTAATTGTAATAATCACTCAAATGGGGGTAATGGTGTGCCAACAGTAATTCCATCAAATTCTACTTGCAGCTTGACTGCAGTAATGAATGCACTTTTAACAATAGGTAGTGGTGCATACACAACACAAAATATCTCTACAACTGTTACTGAATATTCTTTTAATGGAAATACGGTTACGATTGATGCAGTAAATACCAATAGAGCAATCGTAACTGCTGTTGTTAATGGAATTAATTACCACGCTGTTATTGATATAACAAGTGCCAATGTTTCAATATTATCTGTTTTGCAAAATGTATTAAATGGTAATACTGTTAATGCATTCTGGAATGGAAATGATTTAAGTTTTGCAAATGGAGATGCAATTGCAAACTGTGATTTATTAATAATAAGAAATACCCCTGTAGATGGAAATGCAGGAAGTAGTGGTAGTGCAGGAAGTAGTGGTAGTAGTGGGGATTTTTATGAAGATGTTGTGCCTGCTTGTAGTAATGTTAATCTTACAGAGTATTACACATATGAAGATTGTGGTATGGGAAGTTCTAATCAAGCTTCTACTTCAGGTGCTTATGGAGCCACTTATTTTTTTAACAACCAATCAGATCCAATTGTAGGGTCGCCAAATACTACTTCTATTCCTGGTAATGGAGGAGATATTTACACAGCAACATCTTCTTTGGGTTGCACCTATACTTATACAGCTATTTTCTTACCTTTTTTGGCTACACATAACCTTTCAGTTTGGAATATTACAGATGCATCTTGTGCAGGAAATGATGGTTCTGTTAGCTATATTGTTGGTTCAAATGGTACCAACGGTGCAGCAGCACAACTATATAATTCAAATGGGATGTATATTGGGTATTACCCAGGTACTGGCACTATATCAAATTTAGCAGCAGGAACCTATACAATGTCAACCATTGGTTGTGGAATTGCCACTTCAACAAATTTTACTATTGGTAGCCCAACTAATTGTGGTGGTAGTTGTACCACACCAATCATTACAGCACCTGCTAATTATGTATGTTCTACGGGTACATTAGCTTTAACCACAAGTGTTCCAAATGGCATCTGGACTGTTAGTGATCCAACATTGGGTGATGTTTATAACGATGTCTTTTATTCTTATGGTTTTGCCGGTACAGTGGTGTTAACGTATGAAGTAAGTACGGGTACTTCAACATGCAGTGCAACATACACGGTGACTATTCACGAAAATACACTATCAGAAATCAGCGGTATTCAATATACTTGTACAAACAGCTTGGCAACATTTACGAATCCTACAAGTGGTGGTAGTTGGTCTTGGAATAATCCATCAAGAGGAACAATCATTCCAAATGGCAACGCGGTTACATTACAAACCAACTCAAATAGTGGCATTGGAAATCTGTTCTATTCAGTTACAAGTAATGGTTGTGTGTTTACGAAAGATATCTATGTTAGAATAGAGCAAAATGTTACACTATATGGTCCAGCAAGAGTTTGTGGTAATAATTCAGCTTTTATTACAGCCAGCTTAAATGGAGGAACTTGGTCGCTTAATAATCCAAGTGCTGGTACTATTGCTTCCCTTTCTCAAAGTATGATAAGATTCACGCCAGCAAATAATTTAGCAGGAAGTGTTAACATAATATTCCATTCTAATTCTAATGGTTGTTCAATAGATACATCAAAAACAATTGTAATTGGTTTAAATAGATTTTCTACTACCAATCTTACCATTTGCCAAAATCAATTACCATATACCTGGAATAATCAAACTTATATTGCTGCTGGATCATATAGTGCAGCTTTAACTGCAAGTAATGGATGTGATAGTTTTGCAACGCTAAATTTAACTGTAAATCAACCCAGCTCTTCCATCACCAATACAGCAATTTGTAATACCCAATTACCTTATGTATGGAACAATCAAAGCTATACAAGTGGAGGCTCTTACACGATTCACTTAATTAATGCTGCTGGTTGCGATAGTGCTGCTACTTTAAATTTAACCACCAATATTTGTTGTGTACCTACTAGCTCGATTACAACATTAAATATTTGTCAAAGTCAATTGCCATATAGCTGGAACAATCAAAGCTATACGAGTGCAGGCTCTTACACGATTCACTTAAATAACGTTACTGGTTGCGATAGTGCTGCTACTTTACATTTAATTGTTAGCTCTGCACCTGTTTCTCAAACAATCAATTTAAGTGGTTGTAATAATGTTTCTTATAACAACAACAGTTATTCTCAATCGGTTTCATTTCAGGAAACCTTGCAAAATATTTATGGCTGCGATAGTATTTACAGAACCGTTAATATTACAGTTAATACAAACCCCGTTTTACAAATCCAAATTCCTATCGATAGTTGTGCTAGTGCATCAACTAGCATTTCAACATCCAGCTCTTACAGTACATATACTTGGACATTGCCAAATGGCAGTATTATCAATACCGCAAGTATTGTGGGTTCACTTGCGGGTATTTATCAATTAACCGTTACCAATGCTCAGGGCTGCACTGCCACAGCAAGTTTTGCATTGCATAACTGCATACCACCAAGCATCGTTATAGCTGGAGATTCGGTATTGTGTGGAACTGAAGGAACAAGAGAATTTACAGTCAGTGTTCCTGGGTATCCAACTGCAACTTTTGAATGGACTGACCCTTTTGGAGGAACAAGTACCAGCAATCCGATTGTAGTAAATAATGGTTCAGCAGGTTTATATACAGTTGTTGCAACCCTACCCAATGGTGCAACTATTACCAAAACAATTAATATATCATCTGCAACTGCCATTACTTATTCAGTTACAGGGCAAAACCTTTGTAGTGGTGCAACTGTAGGTAGTTTTGATGTAACAACAACTGGAGGAACTGCACCCTATACATACAGTTGGACAAACAATGTAACATCAGCAACAAATACTAACGAAGATCAATTTAATGTACCATACAATCAAGATTTTTATGGTACTATTACAGATGCCAGTGGTTGTAGTACAACCGCTAATTTATACTTCCAGGTTCAAAGTCCTATTGCAGTGTTTGTGAATGGTACTACCTTGGCTTGTGGTGCTAGCAGTGGTAATGTTACTGTATCTGCAACAGGCGGATTGCCTTTTTATGATGCAAGTGGTAATGCATATTATTTAGGTACTGGGGTATTGAATTTAAGTCTGGGTACGCATACCATCTACGTAAAAGACTCTATTGGTTGTGTAACATCAACAACATTTACTGTTACTGCACCTTGTGTATGCAATATTCCACAAGTGAGCATTGCAAGTGATTATAGCCAAAGTGGAATAAGAAGTGGTAAAATATATTACTGTTATGGTGGAGCACTTACTTTAACTGGTAGTTTAATCAATAGTGCTACTTATAGTTGGACAGGCCCCAATGGATTTACTGCTACCACCAGAACTATTCAAATAAACCCTGCAAAACCTATACACAGTGGGCGTTACACAGTTGTTGCATCTTTAAGCTCAACTTGTTTTTCTACAGGATATGTTGATGTGGTGGTGTTGCCACTATTAGTGGTTACTACAAGTCAATCAATAAGTGTTTGTCCGAATACAGCGGTAACGCTTAATGCAACCGCTTCTGCAACTCCTGTTACATTTTATTGGACATACAATTTTGCTACTGTAAACCCAACAACCTTTATTGCCACCACTGCCAATCAAGGCGTATATCTTGTGAAAGCCGTTGATGCTTATGGATGCAGTGGCAGTAGCTCTTTAAAAGTGAATCTATTACCTGTTCCAACACCAGTTATTTCGGGTGCTACAAGACTTTGTGTAGGCTCAACAACACAATTGTCGGCAACTCCTGCTGCTGGTGTATGGAGCAGTTTAAACAATGCTGCAACAGTTAGCAACACAGGATTGGTTACAGGAACTTTTGGTGGTGGAACCGTGCCTGCTATAATTAAATACACAGTAACAAATGCAAGCGGATGCACTGGATTTACAACTTACAATATTGTTGTAAATCCAATACCAGGCGTACCAAGTATTCAGTATCCACCAGGAACTCCTAATCCGCAAACGGGTGCAGGGGGTAGCTTCTGTGCCAACAGAACCTTTACTGTTGTGGGTTCTCCGGCAGGAGGTGTATGGAGTGGAACGGGCGTATTAACTGTAGGAAGTTCATCTGGTATTGTTAATACAGGGGCTCTTGCTGGTACGGGTAGTTTAATCTATACCATTAATGTAAATGGTTGTACTAATTTTAGAACTGTAGCTGGTAGTGTTACTATTTGCCCGGTACACAGAGCTGCAAGTAGTAATGAGGAGTTAGTAAGTAGTAATGAGTTTACGATGTATCCTAATCCGGCTAGAACGTTTATTAGTTTATCAGTTAAAACGTTAATGGGTAGTGGAAGTATTGTAGTGACTGATTTATATGGCAAGCAAGTAAAAACACAGCCATTAAGTATGGGTAACAATACAGTAGATATTGCTAACCTTAGCAAAGGGTTTTATTTAGTAAGTGTTATAACCGAACAAGGAAAGACTACGAAGAAATTGGTGGTGGAATAATTCAATTTACGAAGTACGATTTTAGATGTACGATTTAAAGAGCCTCCGATGTGTTAAACATCGGAGGCTCTTTTTATAGGATGATTAATTGTTTTTCATATACCAGCTAATAGCTTGTTGATATACCGTTGTATCGTTATTTATTTGTTCTTGCCATTTTTGTTTTTCTATTGGATTGCTAATAATTGCTTTTGCAAATGCAACAGCTTTTGCAAATTTTGTTTGGTCTTTTAATTGCTTATCAGATGGTTTAACATGACTCCTGTCTGGATATTTGGCGAATACAGTACCTTTTTTATACTGTTTAACAACAATTTGTTTGGCTATGGTTCCAGAAAAGCAATTTAATACGATGTTTTTATTTTGTTTATTCATTGTAATTAATTTAGTGATTGTATATACATCCTGTAGCCATCTTACGTTGATCAATCGTTCTTCAATCGTTGATCTTTCGTTGTTCAGCCGTTGTTCAATCGTTGATATTTCGTTCATCTTTCGCTTTGCTTGTATCTATCCTATACCGTAGCTTAAGGTTGAATGATAGGAGTGTTTATAGTATGGTGTTTTGTTCGGGGCGGGGAGACAAATATTTGTTTGTTGATACTGCGAAACACCACTAAATTGATGCTGCCAAACAGAGCCCGTGTTACCAAATTCTTTTTACTTTCTGCCATGATTTTAAGTTTTAAAATTAAAAATATAAAAGCTATTGAATTGCTTTTGAGTAATAGCTATTACGTTAACAATTCAAACCTAAGTAGCGGGTTTTGAATAGAAATGTTAAAATTTATCAGAGGCAGCAAAAAGGGTGGTTCTAAGAAAAATTTAACAAATACCATCAATGTATTGAGCCAATAGTTTATTTAGTGATGAAAAGTTATTGCAAGAAAGTTGGTTTAGTAGAGGTACACGATTGTTCATTCCATGTTAGAAAAGAGCATGAGTCAATCACTGTTACTATAAATTATGCTTTTATTGTTCCTTGCTAATATCTTCGCCAATGTTGGAAATTTTTCACCAACATCAAAATATGCAAAAAGTTGTTGGTAGGCTTTGCTATAGAAATCAACGGCGAAAAAGCTATCTTTATTAGGTGATAGCAAATAAGTTAATAATGGAATCACATATATCAGCAAACACCACTATATCGAACCGCAGCGTCCTTTGCCCACGCTTCAAGGCTTTGCAA
>CANGOT010000141.1 GCA_947455425.1 Chitinophagaceae bacterium
GGTGTAAAATAAGCCATATTCTCAACCAACCCAATAATAGGTACATTAATTTGTGCTTGTCCAAACATGGCAATTCCTTTTTTAGCATCAGCCAAAGCAACTGGCTGTGGCGTTGTAACAATTACTACACCTGTAACGGGTACTGTTTGCATGATGGTTAAATGAATATCTCCTGTACCGGGTGGCATATCAATTACCAAATAATCCAATTCGCCCCAATCTACTTCGGTAACAAATTGTTTAATAGCACTACTAGCCATTGGGCCACGCCATACTACTGCATTTTTTTCATCTACCAATAAGCCAATGCTCATTAGTTTCATTCCATATTTTTCCAAAGGCACAATCATTCCTTTGCCATTTACATCTTTCATCATAGGTCTTTCGCCACGAACACCAAACATAATAGGCACGCTAGGGCCATAAATATCTGCATCCATTAAACCCACTTTTGCTCCACCTGCAGCCAATGCCAGTGCAAGGTTTGCAGATACTGTGCTTTTACCTACACCTCCTTTTCCACTAATAACAGCAATTACATTTTTAACACCAGGCAATACATTATTGTCTTTTCTATTACTACTAGTTTTGCTAGTGAAATTTACTTTGACAATTGCATCTTTTTTTACCAATAACTTTACTGCATTTGTACTTGCATTGCTCATCATATCCTTCATAGGACAAGCGGGTGTGGTAAGTACAATGGTAAAAGACACTTCATTACCATTGATTACAATATCTTTCACCATATCTAAGGTTACTAAATCTTTTCCTAAATCGGGTTCTTGCACATTAGAAAGAGCTTTTAGAATATCTGCTTCTGTCATTTTATTTCTTAAAATTATGTTAAAAAAATCTTGAAGTGGCGAAATTAACCCCTCAGGTGTTTACTTTGTTCAATCAAATTTTCTAATAGAGATAATTTAAACTATTTTTTAGTTGTAATTTCTTTATTTACTAATCTTAAATTTGCTTTTTATAATGATGAAATTCTTTGTACAAATAACAGTCGTAGCTTCTTTGGTATTTTGTTGCAGCAGTTCCTATGCTCAAACAAAAGATAGTGTGATACAACTTTATGGGGTAGTAATGACGGCAGACAGCCTGCGTGCTATTCCTGCTGCCAGTGTAGTAGTAGTGGGCAAAGGAAGAGGAACCATTACGAATGGTTATGGCGTTTTTTCTATTGCTGTTTTAAAAGGCGACAAAATCAGCTTCGGTTCAGTTGGTTTTAAAGAAAAAACAATTACTATTCCTACTAATTTAACCGATAATCAATATAGTGTTATTCAATTATTGGTGGATGATACCGCTTTTTTACCAGCTACCATTATTAAGGCAAGACCTACAAGAGAACAATTTGAGAGAGATTTTGCCACTTCAAGAATGGAAGATGATGCTTATGAAATTGCACGACAAAATACTGAAGATAGTAAAATGAGGGCTTTAATGGCAACATTACCAGCCGATGGAAGAGAAGCCGTGAACTTTCAATTCAGACAACAGGCCACCAAACTATATTATGCTGGTCAAATACCACCACAAAATATTTTTAATCCTTTAGCTTGGGCCGAGTTCATTAAAGCCTGGAAGAGAGGAGATTTCAAGAAAAAGTCCAGCACCAGCAAATAGCTTTTTACAGTATTTCTTTGTCTAATACCCCAAAACCTTATACCGTTTAAACCAGCTATTGTTGCTATTATACCATTATTATAATACAACCAAAAATTCATACAGCTAGTTTTGCCGCTCCCCCTACCTTTGCCAACTTAAATTTTAAAAATGAAGCTGGATAAAAATACGGTCATTGGGTTTTCGTTATTGGCAATACTATTTTTCTTATTCTTTTGGTACAATAACAAACAAGCAAGTGCTTTTCAGGCCTACGAACAACATATTAAAGATTCTATTGCTAAAGTAAATGCTTCTAAAGCACCTATAGTTGATTCGATTAAAGAAAAAATGGCTGCTGCTCAACACGACTCTGCTTTCAGAACAGAAAAAGCCGGAAGATTAAAAAACGCAGCAGTTGGTGCGGAACAAATTACTACGCTTGAAAATGATGTAGTAAAAGTTACATTAACCAACAAGGGCGGTAGAATAAAATTTGTTGAACTTAAGAAATTCAAATCTTTTGATGGTACAAATGTTAAGCTAGGAACCGAAACTGATAAATTGGGTTATAAAATCAACACAAGTAATAATACTTCTGCTGAGACAAACGACTTATTCTTCACAGCAAGTGCCGTTGACAATAAAGATGGTAACCAAACCATCAGCTATTCTTTAAGCGATTCGTCTACTACACCTGTTAAACATACTTATATATTAAAGCCGGGCAATTATATGATTGATTGGAATATTGATTTACAAAACACCAATCAGCTTTTAACCAATGGGCAAGTAAACTTTGTGTGGAATAGCAGCACAACGCAACACGAAAAAAGTGCTAACTACGAGCGTATGCAAATGAGTAATATTTGTTTTTACGAGGATAATGATTTTGATTATATCAGCAGAAAAACAGAGCACAAATTTGAAAAGCCAACCAATTGGTTATCTGTAGTACAACAATTCTTCAACACTACTTTGGTGGCAAAAAACAATTTTAATAGCGGTAATGTTAGCTGGCAAAGAGCCACTGTAGATACCGCTCCAAGATTGGCAACAGTGGATGCAAGCTTTGAAATGAAAGTAAGTGGTGCCAATGCTTCTATACCCATGCAAATGTATTTTGGCCCTAATGAGTTTCAAACATTAAAGCGTCAGCCAGCACCTGATATGGCTAAGATTGTAAACCTGGGTAGAGATATGTATGCATTTGTTCGTCCAATTAACCAATACATCATCATGCCTATTTTCAACCTGATTTCTGGTTTAAACTTAGGTTATGGAATAGCCATTTTATTATTAACCATCTTCATTCGTTTAATTACTGCACCGTTAATGTATGGTAGTTATGTAAGTGGTGCAAAAATGAAGATATTAAGACCAGAACTTGATGAACTTAAAAAGAAGTTTGGCAGCGACCAACAAGGTTTTGCCATGGCACAAATGAAGTTTAATAAAGAAGCCGGTGTAAATATGCTGGGTGGATGTTTACCTGCATTGCTGCAAATACCTATATTCTTTGCATTGTATAGTTTCTTTAATACCAATATTACGGTGCGTGGGCAAGCATTTTTATGGAGTAAAGACTTATCGGTATTTGATTCTATTGCCAGCTGGCACACTTCTATTATTGGTGTTAACCACATAAGCTTGTTTACTATTACAGCAGTATTAACCAGTTTCTTAATTTCTATTTACAATATGGGTAATACACCCACACAAGATAATCCTGCGTTGAAGTATATGCCTTATATCTTCCCTTTTATTTTGTTTTTTGTATTTAATAATTTACCATCGGCATTAACTTGGTACTATACCGTATCTAACTTAATTACATTGATATTGCAGGTAGTAATTCAAAAGTTTATTATTAACCACGATAAACTGATTGCCGATATAGAACAGAGAAGAAAGAACCCCAAAGTGAAACAAAAAAGTAAGTGGCAGGAACGCTACGAACAAATGATGGAAACACAGAAGAAAGTGCAAGAACTTAAAGCCAAGAATGGTGGAAAATAAATAATAAAAAAGAGTGGTAGTAATGCCACTCTTTTTTTTGTTGTCGAAAAATAATTAAGCATTATCAAAACTTTTTTAGTTTCTATCAAAACAAAAGTAAAATCTATCAGAACTTTTTTAGTTTCTATCAAAACAAAAGTAAAATCTATCAGAACTTTTTTAGTTTCTATCAAAACAAAAGTAAAATCTATCAAAACTTTTTTAGTTTCTATCAAAACAAAAAAAAATCTATCAAAACTTTTTTAGTTTCTATCAAAACAAAAAAAAATCTATCAAAACTTTTTCAGTTTCTATCAAAACAAAAAAAAATCTATCAAAACTTTTTTAGTTTCTATCAAAACAAAAGTAAAATCTATCAAGAATTCTTTATTCCTATATAAAAATGGTTTTATTGGTATTGAAAAAATACTACAATCAACCTCCTTCCTTATTTTTGGCATTCCAATTGTAAACGATTGTTCCTTAAATATTTTTTATATGAGAAAAAACTTACTATTTATTCTTTGCTTTATTAGCATTGTTACAAGTTCTATGGCTCAAAAATCGAATATGATTTTCTTTACTCAAAACGAGGAAAAGTTTTATCTGGTTGTGAATGGTGTGCAACAAAACAATAAGCCATCGAGCAATGTAAAAATCAGTGGAATGGCTGCTCCTATGCAGTATAATGTTAGAATAAAATTTGAAAAAGATAATATCGTTATCAACGATAAAGTATCGCTACTTCCCAATACAGAGAAAACCTGGATCATTCAGCCAAAGAATGGTAATTATGTGATTAAGTTTTCGGGTCAAATAGAAATTGGTAATGACATGCAGGATAAACCATTTGTTTCTGGCGAACAGGAAGAAATTATTTATAACCCTCAAGTAAATATGAGTGCTAATCAGGATGGTTTTTCGATGAATATGAATACCGGTGAAGAATCTGTGAATATTTCTATGGACGCTTCGGGAATGAATTCAAATGTAAAAACAAATAACACTTCTTCAAATACCACTTATTCAAAACATCAATATGCTTATAAAGAAAATGTAGATCGTCCTATCAACAGAGATTGCAACAATCCGATTAATACGATGGATTTTAAAAATGAATTGCATAGAGTAAATACCCAAACAAGTAATGCTGGTAAAAAACTTGTTGCCGAAAAAATTGCAAAAGCTTTTTGTCTTACATCAAAGCAAGTGTATTTATTATGCAATGAATTAACTTTTAGTAACGATAAATTAGCGTTGGCAAAACTTTGTTACACACATTGCTATGATCCTGAAAATTATGAAGAGGTATATAAATGCTTTTCTATTAGTGCTACAGTTAAAGAATTGGATGATTATATCAATAGTTTAGGAACAAGACATACTATGCACAATCCGCATCATCAAAGCCACCCAACAATTGTTGAAGAAGAATATGTGCCAGGATATAGTGGCCCCAGAGATTGTAGCAGACCTATGAGTGTGGCTAATTTTAACGATGCAAAAAATACCATTGCACAAGCCAATTTTGAAGAAACAAAAAAAAGCACAGCAAAAACTATTTTAGCCTCTAACTGTGTTACAACAAGTCAGGTGATTGAGCTTTGCAGAATGTTTGACTTTGAAGCTACCAAACTGGAATTTGCAAAATTTGCTTATTCAAAAACTTATGATAAAGCCAACTATTATAAAGTAAATGTTGTTTTTGATTTTGATGCCAGTAAAGAAGATTTAAACAGATTTATTCAAAAAGGTGGTAGATAAATAGAGAAAAATATGTGCTAAAAACTTCGGGATAGCTATCTCGAAGTTTTTAGTTTATTGCAAAACCCTTTATGAAATTTTAAATCTTAGAAGCTGTTTGAGTTATTTATTTGATATTCCTTATGGTACTTTATTTGTCTGCAACTTCGTTGAATTTTTCGCCTCAGGCGTTGGACTATGGTTGCAAAACTCGCCTTGTTTCGCTCAAAAAATTACGCATAATGCATTCAAAACAAATAACTCAAACAGCTTCTTAGAATTTCTTATACATTTACACAAACTATTGGAATGAGGATTTTTTTAATATTGTTTTTTATTGTTGCCATTGCTTCTTGCAAACACAAACAAACCGATTTAAGCAGCGATGCTCCCATTAAACCTAATCAATTTGTAACAGCTTTTGAATTGCTGGAAAATGGCTTTACTGCGAATGATAGTAATATTGTTAGGCTGGCAGATACTGTGAATATCAACACCAAATTATTAGCTCGTTTTATACCCGATTCTATTGTAAACAGATTAATGAATGGCGATAAAAACACAAGTTTTCACCCAGTTGGCAGGGTAGATAAAACGAATGAGGTATTCCTGGTTTTAGTATCTATTAAAAACAGAAAGCCCACTACAACGGTGCTGGTATTTGATAAAAAAAATATGTTTGTTGCATCTAAAGATTTGTTTAGAGCAGGGGATAATAACGAGGGCTATCATTACACTATTTCAATAAACCGTGAACCTACTTTTTTTGTGAGCAAAGAAAAAATGGTAAACGAAAAAGATTTAAAATACACCAAATTGGGCTGGGCATTTAATGGTAAGAGTTTTATAGAAGTAGTAAAAGAATCGAATGAACGCAGTGAAAAATTAACCGCCATTATCAACCCCATTGATACGTTTGCACGTGAGAATGCATACAGTGGCAACTATGTAGAAGACGATAGAAATTATATTGCTGTGAGAGATGGCAGAACAAAGCAAGACTATCTTTTCTTTTTACATATAGATAAAAATGAAGGCAATTGTGTGGGTGAATTAAAAGGCGAAATGCACCTAACAGATAGCACACACGGTACTTATAGTTCTGGTGGCGACCCCTGTGTGATTAATTTTACTTTCGATAGAAATATTATTGTAATAAAAGAAAAAGGAAGCTGTGGAAACAGGCGTGGCATGGATTGCTTTTTTGATGATGCTTATACCAAAAAGAAA
>CANGOT010000142.1 GCA_947455425.1 Chitinophagaceae bacterium
AAATTAATTTAGCCTTCTATAATATTATAATTCAAATGGAGCCGTATGGCCCAGATAATATGCGACCCGTTTTTGTTACAAGAAAAGTTTACAATACTGGTTTTTCAAAAATTGTTAAAGAGCAGCATGTTAAATTTAGTTTGCAACAAGGAGCTATAACCCTTAATGGCATTGGCTTTGGCATGGCAAATAAGTTTTCACTACTACAAATGAATAGGCCTGTTGATATTGTTTACACCATTGATTTAAATGAATGGAATGGAACAAAATCGGTTCAGCTAAAAATGATTGATATTAAGTTAAGTGACTAACTATTCCCACTCAATAGTTGCAGGTGGTTTACTGCTGATATCATAAACAACCCTGTTAATCCCTTTAACTTCATTTATAATTTGATTACTAACTTTTGCAAGAAAATCATAAGGCAAATGACTCCAATCTGCGGTCATTCCATCTACACTTGTTACAGCTCTTAGTGCTAAAGTAAACTCATAAGTTCTTTCATCACCCATTACACCAACACTTTTAACAGGCAATAAAATGGCACCTGCCTGCCAAACTTTATTATATAAATCATGTTCTTTTAATGCATTAATGTAAATGGCATCTGCAGCTTGTAGCATAGCAACTTTTTCAGGAGTAATATCCCCTAAAATTCTTATTGCTAATCCAGGTCCCGGAAAAGGGTGTCGATTTATGAGTGCGGCTGGAATACCAAGTTCTAATCCTGTTTTTCTTACTTCATCTTTAAACAAAAACTTTAGTGGTTCTACCAGTTGCAACTTCATTGTTTCGGGCAGCCCACCAACATTGTGATGTGATTTAATGGTTGCTGAAGGGCCGTGAACACTCACACTTTCTATCACATCGGGATAAATCGTTCCTTGCCCTAAAAACTTCGCATCTGTAAACACATTGGCTTCTGCCTGAAACACATCAATAAACAATTTTCCTATAATTTTTCTTTTCTCTTCGGGGTCAATTTTGTCTTTTAATCCATCATAAAATAATTGCTTGGCATCAATGCCTGTAACATTTAATCCAATACTCTTATAAATGTCTAGCACTTGATTAAACTCATCTTTACGTAGTAACCCATTATCCACAAAAATACCATACAAATTTTTTCCTATGGCTTTGTGAATAAGGGTTGCAGCAACAGTACTATCTACACCGCCACTTAATCCCATAATTACTTTTGCATCTCCTATTTGTTGTTTTAATGCAGCAATAGTTTCATTAATAAAAGATGCTGGCGTCCATTCGCATTTGCATTTACAAACTTCAATTAAAAAGTTTGTAATCATTTTTTTTCCATCAGTTGAATGATGTACTTCGGGATGAAATTGTAAACCATATAATGGGTTAATGGCATTTGTTTTCTTGAAAGCTGCAACAGGAATATCATTTGTTTTTGCTAATAACTCAAACCCTGTTGGCAATTCAACAATACTATCGCTATGACTCATCCAAACCTGAGAATTCGCCTCAATATGTTTGAATAATATATCCATGCTTTGTATGTTTAAATGAGCTCTACCATACTCTCTTTTATTACTTTTATTTACAATTCCTCCATAGTGTTTCGCTGTTAATTGAGCACCATAACAAATGGTGAGTATAGGCAATTGAGCATTCAGTTTATCTATATCAACCCAAGGGAAATTTTCGTCATTTACACTAAAAGGGCTTCCACTTAAAATAATGCCTTTCAGAGTATCGTCTATACTAAACTCTTTGTTGTATGGAATAATTTCACAATACACATTTGCTTCTCTTACGCAACGTGCAATTAATTGTGTAAACTGACTTCCGAAGTCTAATATGAGTATTTTCTCTGTCATAAAATTTCTTTATAGTTATAATTTAATTTTTGATACTTTTTTCAACCAAACATATCCGGTTATGTTGCCTATGAATGCTCCCAAAAGACCGCCACATAATACATCTAAAGGATAATGCACGCCAACATACACTTGAGCATAACATACTAGGAGTGCCCAAATAATAAATGCATATTTCCAATTTTTTAAATAGGTTGATAATGTTGTAATAATGAATAAGGCGATACCAAAGTGATTACAAGCATGAGAAGATAAGAAGCTGAATCCATTGCTACAATGTTCTAACAGCAGTCTGATTTTTGGCGAAAAATCAACATCCGCACAAGGTCGGGGTCTCGCAAATAGTGGTTTGAAAATATGACTGCTTACCTGATCTGTAATTGCCACAGTTATTATTGCACTTAGCACCCATAAATAAGCTTGTTTTTTTAATTTAAACCCTACAAAAAAAATTATCAAAATATAAAGAGGAATCCAGGTTTTGTCGTTTCTCCATAATGGCATTAACCAATCAAAAAAAGGATTCCCGTGATTTTGATTAACAAAAAGAAACACTTGTTTATCTTTTGCGATGAGCCAGTTTATAAAACCTTGCCACCAGTATATGTTTAATAGAAACTGCATTTTTAATTATTGCAAATAACACACATTTTAGTGACTTAAACTATCAAACACAAAAAAGGGATTGGAAAGTTTTCCAATCCCTCACCAAATATACTTAAGCTCTATTCAGCAACGGTTAATGAAAAGCCATAACCGTGAACATTTTTAAGCTCTACACCGCTTTTTGTTGAAAAAAACCGTCTCAATCTACCTACAAAAACATCCATACTCCTTCCATTAAAAAAAGAATCACTTCCCCAAACTTTCTTCAACGCTTCCTCCCGAGATAAAACATCATTCTTATTTTGCAACAACAAGCTTAGCAACGACGCCTCTTTAGGAGTTAATTTTTCTGTATTACCATCGGATGTTAATTCTCTAAGCCTTGGTACAAATTTATATGGGCCGAATTTATATTCAGAATTATCGTTATAAGCATTTTGTTCATCATTGCGTTTAATGATCGCTTGAATTTTAAAAAGTAATACTTCACTATCAAAGGGTTTGGTGATATAATCATCAGCACCGAGTTTGTATCCTTTAATAATATCCTCCTTCATTGTTTTAGCACTTAAAAAAAATAAAGGAATTTCCGGATCAATTTCTCTGATATCCTCGGCTAATTTAAAACCATCTACTCTTGGCATCATCACATCAAGCAAACAAATGTCGAACTTACCCTGACTAAATGCAACAAGACCTAACCTTCCATCGCGTTCTAAAACAACATTATAATCATTCAACTCTAAAAAGTCTTTTAAGACCGCTCCTAAATTCTGATCATCTTCGCAAAGCAAGATGCTGTGTTTTTTATTTTCTTTCATAGCTAAGTAATTTATTCATCAAAGAACATTATAATTTTTCAATTGGCTCCATTTGAATTCATAAAAAAATGTTAAATTTTTTTTTTCGTATTGAAAGAACGCCTTTCAATTGTAACCATTGAACAGAAATTTCCGCTTTACTTAACAATTTTCATTAGGTCTGAATATTTTTTTATCACTTTATGTGTTGAAGTATCGGTATTATAAACAGAGTACCAGCCTTGAAGTTCATGTGGAGGATCTCCAGTAAAATCATCTCCAGCTTTCCACCAACAGCCAGCAGATCTTGCCCTACCTTCTCCACTCCAAGCCCAAAAATTTACTCCAGCAGCTTTGTGTTGCAGTGCATATTCATAAACATATTTAAAAACCAATTCATAATAGTTATCTCTATTTTTATTAGTCGCTTCTGCTACATAGCTACCATTATCTTTCATTATTCCAAACTCTTCAAGCACAAACGGCTTGTTCATTTTAAATGCCAGATCAATATGTTCATTTATATAATCAATTGCATGTTGTTTAGACAATGGATAGGTTTCAGCATGTTTTTGAGGTTGATACCACCCCCAATTCTGTATCCATAAATGTGCGGTGATATAATCAATGTTTTTAAAGGAATGTGTTTCAATAAAAGGGGTCCCATTGTTGATTTTATCAGGGGTGAATCCCTCACTACCTACACTCACTAAATGATTATGATCAAGTTGTTTAATGTAAGAAGATGATTTATCAATCCATTGCAAATAATCATTCACATTATTCATTCCCCTGGGTTCATTACAGAGTTGCCAGCTCATAATGGCTACATCATCTTTATATAAAATATTTGAAATAGAATTTTTACGATTAATCACTTTTTCAATTGATTGAAAATATAAGTCAATTGCTTTTGTAGAACTATAAAACTTGGCTGTATTTTTCATATACAAATCCCAGTCCTGAGCCTTGGCAGTATCCATAGGATAATCAATATTTGCAATATCTCCAGCCCATTTTTGGTATTGTGCAAAGCCACCACTCCAGGGCCAGAAATTAGACAAGCAAACAACAGCTACCATATTTCTTTTTTTCATTTCTACTAACAAAAAATCTAATCCAAGCAAAATTTTTTCATTCAAAACTGCTTTGTAATTATTAGCAGGAATTATTCTGTAGGGCTCTGTATCCGGGCCTTCTGTTAAAGCCATAATTCTAAGATTGTTAATTCCTATAGCCTGCATGTTATCAAGTTCTCTTATTAGACGCTCCTTATTTCCACTTTCATCAACTGCACCTAGATTCATTCCTGCCCAAAAATTTGTACCAATAAAATTGTAAGACTTTTTATTGACAAAAAACTGAGTTCCCTGAACTTTTACAAACTCATTTGATGATATCATAGTGTTAGTTGCAACTTTGTTTTGATTCAAACATCCAAGCAAAAAAAATGCTTGTAAACAGAATAGTGGCAGTATTCTCATCGTATAATTTATGGGTTGAAAATAGCTAAAACTCTGGGTAAAAATTTTAGTGTTGAAAAGTATTTTGTGATTTCAATAAATTCAATACTTTTAATCGTGCAATCTTATTCAAATAACAAACTAAAACAAACTCCTGCATTAAAAATTTTATTGCCAGTTGTAGTGGGCATTTTATTGCAATATCATTTAAAACTATCCATTACACTAACTACGTTAATTACAGTATTGGCAGGTGTTTCATTAATTGCACATTCATTTTTATCACGTAGTAAGAAGTTTTCAATGGCTTGGTTAAAAGGGTTGTTTATTACGATTCTTTTTATTGGTATTGGAGGTTGTTTGTCGTTCACAAAAAACATTAGCAATCGCCCTGCGTGGGTAGGAAATTATTTTCAAAAAGAAGCCCCTCTTATTGTTACATTACAGGAAAACCTTGCTATTAAAGAGAAAAGTTATAAAGCACAAGCAACTGTTGAAGCGGTTTATAAAAACAATCAATGGCAACAAGTAGAGGGTGATGTACTGTTATATTTTAAAAAAGATTCAACTATCCCAAATATTCATTATGGTTCACAAATTCTTATTACAAAGAATATTGCAGGTATTATAAATAGTGGCAATCCGGGAGGTTTTAATTATGCCCAATATTGTAGTTTTCAGGATATACATTATCAAGGTTTTTTAAGGGATGATGATTACACTATTCTTTCTTCAACAAAAACGAATTGGTTTTCAAAATGGCTGATTGATATTAGAACAAATACACTAAAAATATTAAAATCAAATATTCAAAATACTGATGAATTAAGCATTGCAGAAGCATTACTGATTGGCTATCGTGATGAATTGAATAGAGATTTAGTAAGAGCTTACAGCAACACAGGAGTGGTACACATTATAGCAATAAGTGGTTTGCATTTAGGTATGATCTATGGCTTGATTCTACTATTGTTTAGGCCATTTGCTAGATTTAGATGGAGCAAAATTGCGAAACCTATCACCATTATTTTTGTATTATGGATGTTTAGTTTTATTGCAGGCATGGCTCCATCCATTCTACGAAGTGCTATCATGTTCACTTGTATTGCTATTGGTGAATCGTTTGGTAAAAGAAGTAATATATACAATGGTTTGGCTTTATCGGCTTTTATTATTTTATTGATAAATCCTTTTAGTTTATGGGATGTTGGTTTTCAACTATCGTATGCTGCTGTACTCAGCATTATTGTATTCTCTCCCTATATTAAAAAATGGTTTTATTTTAAGAATAAGTTATTAGCAGGTTTTTGGGAGTTAAATTCAATTACACTTTCAGCTCAAATACTTACGCTTCCGATTGTTTTATATCATTTTCATCAGTTTCCAATATTATTTTTAATTACAAATATTTTTGCCGTTCCTTGGAGTGGCTTGATTCTTTACAGTGAACTTTTTTTACTCATTTTCTCATGGTGGCATGCTGCTGCAAGTCTTATTGGTACTGTATCTGAATGGATGATTAAAGTGATGAATACATTTATCTTAAATATTAATGGGTTGCCTTTTGCTATATGGGAATCTTTGCAAATTAGCATACCAGAAGCTATCATTTTATTTTTTGCAATTATTGGTTACAGCTTTTGGATGATGGAGAAAAAGACAAAAGGTTTCTTTATTGGATCAATAGCTTTTTTGTGTTTCTTAAGTATAAGATGTGTTGATTTTATGAACCGAAATAAGCAAGAAAAGCTCATTGTTTACAATGTTCCAAATCATACTGCTATTGATTTAATTCAGGGTCGATCCTATCAGTTCATTGGTGATAGTATTTTGCAGGAAGATGGATTTCTACAGAAC
>CANGOT010000143.1 GCA_947455425.1 Chitinophagaceae bacterium
ATAAAATTATTTTCTTGAAAGTTATAAAGTATTGTTACATCGATGTAAGAATTTCATTGCAAACAACAGTTGTTTCGTAGTTGAAGTTTGCTTTGTATTAATTCAGTTTTGGTCAAAAAAAATAATAGTTCAAGCTACATCGATAAAATATTTAATCTTTACAACCGAAATAATAGCGAAATAAGAAGAAGTTTATGGCGATTAATATAAAAAAATATAAAGAGTTAACAAAAGAGTTCGATAGTAAAAAGGTTCAATTGATTGCAGTTTCTAAAGGTAAAACTGTTGCAGATATAGTAGAGCTTTACAAAGCTGGACAAAGAGATTTTGGAGAAAACTATGTTCAAGAACTAATAGAAAAGCAAGAAGCACTAAAGGACTATGATATAAATTGGCATTTTATTGGGCATTTGCAAACAAACAAAGTGAAATTAATTGCTCCATTCATTCATCTTATTCAAAGTGTAGATAGTTTGAAGTTGCTTCAAGAAATTAACAAACTTGCAGAAAGAAGCCATAGAACTGTTGATTGCCTATTGCAAATTTTTATATCAAATGAAGAAACTAAATTTGGACTTGATGCAAATCAATTAACCGATATTATAAACGAGTATAATTTTGGTAATCTTCCAAATGTGAATATTAAAGGGTTAATGGGGATTGCTAGTTTGACAGATAATCAGGCTCAAATAAAAAAAGAATTTCAGCAGTTGCAAAAGCTTTGTAAAAAATACCCAGAACTTTCAGTTCTATCAATGGGTATGAGTTTAGATTATAATATTGCCATTGAAGCAGGTAGCAATATGGTACGTGTAGGCAGTTTGATATTTGGAGAAAGAAAAAAGAAAGCCTAGTCAGAAATTAAAAAGTTATTTCAATTTCTTTTTCTTCATCCTTTCGTTTAATTTTCAAGATTGTCTTATCTTCCTTTTTAAACTTAGCTAGTACTTGCATATAACTCATTACATCGTTGAACTTATGTTCACCTAACTGGGTAAGAATATCACCAGCTTGTAAACCAATTTTTTCTGCTAATTTACCAGCAGTAACACCATCAACTCTTACACCATTTCCACTGAAGCCATAGTCTGGAATGATGCCTAAACTAACAGTAAATTTGGTACTTTTACCCATAGTGGGTTCGGCTGTTTTTCTAAACTCAATTTTCCCTTTAATATCTGCTGCTCCAATTGCATTGTAAATATATTTCACAATATCAGCTACTGATTCGTAATTAATTTTATCAAAGTCGTCGGTAATTTTATGATAATCGCTATGGCTGCCAGTAAAGAAAAATAAAACCGGAATACTTTTTCTGTAAAAACTGGCATGATCACTAGGACCTCCACCTGTACTATCATATTTAATATTTAAAGAAGAAGTAATGTTAGGTAAAATTTCCCCCCAAATTGGCGATGTTCCAAAACCGCCGATAGTTAATTTGTGAATAGTATCGTATCTACCAATCATATCCATATTGATCATATAATTCTTTTGAATATTTATTGTTGGATTTTCTAACCAATATTTACTTCCAAGTAAACCTAATTCTTCTCCACTAAAATGAATAAATAGATAGTTATTGTTTTTATAGTTTGATCGTTTCAGTAGTTGGGCTAATTCAAGCAAAGCTGCACAACCACTAGCATTATCATCAGCACCATTGTGCACAGCATGAAAAGTGTCTAGTGCATTATGATCTTCACCAAACCCCAAATGGTCATAGTGAGCACCCAAAATAATTGTATTGGTTGCATGGTTATTTATAAATCCAACAACGTTATGTATTTTTCTTTTTGCTTCTCTCAAATTTACGCTTAGTTCAATATTATAAGTAGCAGCAATATCATTAAAAAACATTTTCTGAGTAGAAGGCTTTATATAAATTACGGGTATTGAAACCGTTTCTGATTTGTCATTTTTATTAAAACTGATGTTGTCGGGCAAAGACGAAGTGTTAAAAAAAAGTAGAGCTGTTGCACCATTTTTTGCAGACTTTTTTGCCTCTTTTTTAATGTACTCGTCTATATCAAAATGTGGATTAAATTTATTTTCCTCTAATACATCTTTCAGATCAATAAACCAAGCTTCACCGCTTTCCTTTAAGGCAACTGAAGCACTGCTATGAATACTTTCCGAGGAACTATAAGCCATTGGGAAAAAGTATTCATCAGTCTTTAGATTGATATTTTTTACTCTCAAAAAAGTGGTAGCTTCATCAAAGTTTTTACCTTCATTAAATTCAAACTCCTGAATATAATTATTGTTATCGATGGGCAAAAGGTCTATAGTCCTATAAGAATTAATTAAATATTCCATTGCATATGTTTCTCCTTTTGTTCCAGTTCTTCTGCCTTCTAAGGAATCATTTGCTAAAAATTCTATATGACTTTTAAGATTATTAATTAATTCCATCCTTTCTTGCCTGGCTTTTTCATTGGCAATTTTTATTCTCTTTTTTCTACTTTGAGAGAATAATATTGATGGAAAAATTAGTAATAAAACGAGTAACCATTTATTCATATGAGAAATTGATTTTTCAAAAGTAAAATCTAATTATCAAAGTTTAATCATTAAATATGTTGGTTGTGGAATAATCTTAGTAAAATAAACAATTTCATTCCCTTACTTTTGCGTTCAATTTCAAAATATATGTCAGTATTAGTTAATAAAAACTCCAAAGTAATAGTTCAAGGTTTCACTGGAACTGAAGGAACTTTTCATGCAACACAAATGATTGAATATGGAACACAAGTTGTGGGTGGTGTAACACCAAACAAAGGTGGAACAACACATTTAGACCTTCCTGTTTTCAATACAGTTGCTGACGCTGTCAAAGCTACAGGTGCTAATGTTAGTATCATTTTTGTGCCACCAGCATTTGCTGCTGATGCAATTATGGAAGCTGCTGAAGCTGGTATTGCATTAGTGGTTTGTATTACCGAGGGTATTCCTGTTCAGGATATGGTGAAGGCAAAAAATTATTTGCAAGGAACTAATACACGATTAATTGGTCCCAATTGCCCGGGCGTAATTACATCTGAAGAAGCTAAAGTTGGCATTATGCCAGGCTTTATATTTAAAAAAGGAAGAATTGGTATTGTTAGTAAAAGTGGAACATTGACTTATGAAGCTGCAGACCAGGTAGTAAAAGCGGGTTTAGGTGTAAGTACCGCAATTGGAATTGGTGGAGATCCAATTATAGGGACGCCAACTGTGGAAGCTGTGAAGCTTTTAATGGACGACCCTGAAACTGATGGCATCGTTATGATTGGCGAAATTGGTGGAAGTATGGAAGCAGATGCAGCTCGTTGGATTAAAGATAATAAAACAAAGCCTGTTGTAGGATTTATTGCTGGGCAAACAGCCCCTCCAGGAAGGAGAATGGGGCACGCAGGTGCTATAATTGGTGGAGCAGAGGATACTGCAGAAGCTAAAATGAAAATTATGGCAGAATGTGGAATAGAAGTGGTTGCAAGTCCTGCTGATATAGGCAAAACAATGGCAGCTGCTTTGAAAAAATAATTAAAAATAAAAACAAGATAAAAAGGCTATTACCATAAAGTGATAGTTTTTTTATTTTATGGAATTGATATTTGCTTAATTAACAATCTTATTTTAGCAGCTATGAAAGTTGTCATATTTGCTGGTGGCCTTGGAACAAGGATTTCAGAAGAAACAGATGTTCGTCCGAAACCTATGGTTGAAATTGGAGGAAAGCCAATTCTGTGGCATATTATGAAAATTTATAGTCATTATGGCTATAATGATTTTATCATTTGTTTAGGTTATAAGGGATATGTTATTAAGGAGTATTTTATGAATTATTTCCTTCATAATTCTGACATTTCAATAGATTTAGGAAATAATAAAATGGAAGTGTTGGGAACTAAAAGTGATAATTTTAAAGTAACATTAGTTGATACAGGATTAAACACAAAAACTGCAGGACGTTTACAACAAATTAAAAAGTATATTGGCAATGAAAATTTTATGCTGACTTATGGAGATGGAGTTTGCGATGTTGATATTAGTGAGTTGGTAAAATTTCATCAAACTAATAGTAAAATAGTTACAGTTACAGCTGTGCAGCCTGATGCAAGATTTGGAGGAATGGATTTGTCTATAGATGGAGCAGTAAATTCGTTTAGAGAAAAAGCTAAAGCCGATGCACAATGGATTAATGGAGGTTTTTTTGTTCTAAAACCAAGTGTGTTCAATTATCTTGAGTCTGATATGTCCAACGTTATGTGGGAAGACGAGCCTCTTGAAAAAATTACTTCAGATCAAGAACTTCTTGCCTATAAACATTCAGGATTCTGGAAGTGTATGGATGCCTTAAGAGATAAAATTGAACTAAATGAATTGTGGGACAATAATAAAGCTCCTTGGAAAAATTGGTAACCATTTTTCTACTTTTATTTTAAACTACAGCAAAAAATGAAAATATTAATAATTGGTAATTTGGGATATATTGGTCCTATGGTTGCCAAACACTTTCGTAGAAACTTTCCTACTTCGTATTTGGCTGGATATGATATTGGCTACTTTATTCAAAATTATACAACCAATGGTATTGTCGGAGACACATTACTAAATCAACAATTTTATGGTGATGTTAGAAATTTTGATACTAATATTTTAAAGGGATTTGACGCAGTAATTTATTTAGCCGCAATCTCTAATGATCCAATGGGTAATGCTTTTGAAAAACCTACAATAGACATTAATTGTGATGCTGCAATAAATATTGCAAAGCAAGCAAAAGAAAATGGAGTAAGATCTTTTGTTTTTGCAAGTAGTTGCAGTGTCTATGGTTTTGCAGATGAGAATGCAAGAACAGAAACATCTGAAGTAAATCCTTTAACTGCTTATGCAAAATCTAAAGTTTTTGCAGAAGAAGGGTTGCAACCTTTGGCTGCCGATGATTTCAAAATAACTTGCCTAAGATTCGCAACAGCCTGTGGTTATAGTGATAGACTTAGGCTTGATTTAGTTTTGAATGACTTTGTTGCATCAGCTATTTCAAGTAAAAAAATTACAATCTTAAGTGACGGTACTCCTTGGCGTCCACTGATTCACGTTAAAGATATGGCAAGGACAATGGACTGGGCAGTTCAAAGAAATGATAGCGAAAATTTTATAGTGGTAAATGCTGGCAGTAAGGTTTGGAATTATCAGGTTAAAGACTTGGCAGCGGCAGTTCAAAAAATATTTGGAGATGTGGAAGTTGATATCAATACTAATGCTGCACCAGACAAAAGAAGTTACAAAGTTAATTTTGATTTGTTTGAGAAAATTGCACCCAATCATCAGCCACAAGTTAGTTTAGAAGAAGCTGTAGAAGGATTAAAAAATGGATTAGAATCAATTAATTTTAATGATGCTGATTTTCGCCAATCAAATTTAATTCGCCTCAAGACGATTCAAAAATTAATTGACGAAAAAATTATTGATAGTAATTTAGTGCGAAAGGCATAATTGTAATTATCTTAGCTTCAAATAAATAATTTATGAAAATGAAACAGGCTTTTGGGTTGGTAAGAATTAGTTTATTTTTCCTGCTTTTCAACACCTTTGGGTGTACCAAAGATTGTAACACAACCAACACAACTACAAATTCAAGCTATCCAATTCAAGGACTCTGGATAGGAACCTACTCCCTAGATGGAAGCACAACACAATATCCATTAAATTTTTCGATAAAGCCAGATGGAAGTATGTTATATGAAGGCTTTGGAAATGGTAAGCAATACGTTGCGAGTGGAACTTGGTCATTAAGTTCCAAAGTTCTTACTACATCTGTAACTAATATCTTTGGTGATATTGGAGTAACCCAAACTGCAACAGCTAGCTGGGATAGTACAGGAAAGTTGACTAACGGTGTTTGGAAGAATTATTCAGCAACTACTGGGCAATTAACTGCTCAAGGTAAATATACTCTTAACAGAGTTAATTAACAGTTCATCTTAATGACTGATTATTGAAATACAATTTAAATGAATAACATAAGCAAGTTAAGAGAAAATCTTTGCAAAGAGCCTAAGATTAGAGAAGATTTTATTAAATCATTAGTCAATTTTGAAATTGATAATGGTTTTCCTAATACTGATATTAGAGAAAAAATTACCAGTTTGTTAAGTGATGAACTATTTATGGGAGAGAGTTTTATTAAAGAACTTTCAAATGGCTTAAAAATCAAATTTACATACAATTCAAAAATTGCACGTGAGTTTTTATTAAGTACTCCATCTATTCCTAATCACGTTTGGGAGCCACAAACAACAAAATTGCTTCTTCACTTTTCTAAGGGTGTTAAATCTGTAATTATCGCAGGAGCTTATTTTGGGGATCAAGCAATTTTAGTTGCTAATAATATAAAAGAAGTAGGTAATTGTTTCACTTTCGAGCCTAATGCAAATAATTCCAATTTAATAAAGGAAAATGCAACTTTAAACAATTTAGAAAATGTAATTGTAAATAATCTTGCTCTTTGGAATAAAAGCAATGTTTTCCTAGAATTTGAAGGTGATGATGCATTAGCATCTAC
>CANGOT010000144.1 GCA_947455425.1 Chitinophagaceae bacterium
ATATTCATCATTAATATCTTGCATTAATTTAAACGCTCTAGGGAATTCTGTTGCGTTCACAACTGTAATGCCATCAACGCCAGTTCCAGCAAGGTCTGTATTGATTAGGAACTTGATATTTTTAAGGTTGATTAAAGGGTTTTCTGTGAAATGTTTTGAGCCCATTAAACCAGCTTCTTCGCCCGAGAACAATATAAATCCAATAGTATATGGTTGTGGATGTTTAGCATAATATCTTGCAAGGTTTAATAACAGCGAAACCCCACTTGCATTATCATTTGCACCTGGGAAATAAGTATCTTTTCCTAGTCCGCCTAAATGATCGTAATGTGCTGTAATCATTATAATAGAATCGGGGTGAAGCGTGCCTTTTACAATACCACAAATATTAGCAGCTTTGAAGTTTTTAGAGAATTTGTTATCAATGGCAATATTGTAATTAGTTGGTGTACTAATGACTACCTTTTTATCAATCTGCACTAAAGTATATTCAGCAACTTTTTGCTCAACATCCATTGTTATTTTGGTTTCCAGCTTAATGATTACTTTATTTTTCCTGTCAACAAATTGCACACTATCTATTTGCTCCAAATCTCCTTCACCAACAAATCCCTTGCTTTCAGCAGCAACAATAAAATCTTTTCCTGCAATTAGTTCTTTACCATTAATGGTTACATTCATTCTTTCAGGAAATGTATTTACATTAAAACTATACTCCTGAAAATATGATTTTCCTTTCATGGGTTCTACACCAAACTCCTTGAACTCTTCTGCTAAAAATGTAGCTGCTTTATGCATTCCATCTTTTGTATAACCTCTTCCCCAAAAGGATTTTGAGGTAAGCGTATCCACTATTTTTCTTGCAAAAATTGAGTCTTGTGCATTAGAGGATATACAAATTGCTGCAGTAATCAGTAACAATATTTTCTTCATTTTAAAGAAGTCTTTTTTGATTGAAAAATAAAAATCAAACATCCCAAAAATATTGCAATAAATGATGCTAATAGCGTTGCTATCTTGCTAGTATCTTGCAATAAAATATTATCGAATGCCAGGGTAGCTATAAATATACTCATAGTAAAGCCAATGCCAGCAACCATTCCACCACCAAGTAAAGATCTCCAGGAAATACCGGTTGGTAATGCAGCCCATTTTTTATAAATTAAAAAATAACTTGTTAAAAATATACCAATGGGTTTGCCAAGGCACAAGCCAAAGATAATTCCCCAGGATAAACTGCTTGTTAATGCAGCAGCTATATTATCAGGAAATATAATAGCGGTGTTAGCTAAAGCAAAGAATGGAAGGATGATAAAGTAAACAGGCTTATGCAATTTAATTTCGAAGTGATGTAGCGAAGTAACCGGAACAAACATTGCAAACACAACACCAGCAACAGTTGCATGAATACCAGAGTTGAACATACAATACCATAATATAACCCCAAGAATTATTTGTACCCAACCAAATTTTATCTTTTTATAATGTAATAACCATAACAAAAGCACTGAAATTAATACCCCCGCAATGAATAAATAGTGTACAGTTTCGCCATAAAAAAAAGCAATTACAATGATGGCTCCTAAATCGTCGATGATGGCAAGGGCAGTTAAAAATATTTTAAGATTCACTGGAACTCTTTTGCCTAGTAAAGATGCAATACCCAAAGTAAAAGCAATGTCTGTTGCAGTTGGAATAGCCCATCCATTTTCGTAGGTGGTTCCTTTGTTGCAAATAGTGAAAAGCAATGCAGGAAACAACATGCCGCCTACAGCGGCAGCAATAGGTAATAATGATTTTTGAATAGATGAAAGTTCACCAATCAGCATTTCTCTTTTAATTTCCATACCTGCCATAAAAAAGAAAATGGCCATTAAAAAATCGTTGATGATGGCAAGGATGGAATTCGGAAGCGAAAGAAATCCCATATGTAAATGATGACTACCATTTGCCTGAAAACTATTTTGCCAAAAATGTATATAAGCAGTCCCAGTATTTGTATTTGCAATAGTCAGGGATATTAAAGTGCATACTAACAAGCATACGCCAATAGCACGACTGTCACTAATAAACTCTAATAGAGGGTTAAGAAATCTATGTTTAAGAAAGTTTAACAATGTTACAGTTTATGGTTTATGCTTTGTTTAATAGTCTACAAATGTACAAGAGTGCTTCTTTTCTTCTTTTATTAAAAGATGAAATGAACAAAGTAGTATTTGCAACCCCTATTTGATAGTTGTTCAAAAACTACGCATAAATAATAAAATTGCGAAGCAATTTAAACCATCAACGTTCTTTACATTTGTCCCAATGAAATACTACATTATTGCAGGAGAAGCCAGTGGCGATTTGCATGGCAGCAATTTGATTAAACAAATTAAATTGATAGATGCTGCAGCGAATATTCAATGCTGGGGTGGAGATTTAATGCAGGCAGCAGGAGCTACGCTGGTAAAGCATTACAGGGAACTTGCTTTTATGGGCTTTGCCGAAGTAGTTAAAAACCTTCCCACCATTTTTAAAAACTTATCTTTTTGCAAGCAAGATATTTTGTTGTTTAAACCAGATGTTTTAGTGCTGATAGATTACCCGGGTTTTAATCTTCGAATTGCTACATGGGCTAAGGAGCACAACATAAAAGTTGCCTATTATATTTCGCCACAGGTATGGGCATGGAAAGCCAATCGTGTGAAGCAAATGAAACTATGTATAGATAAAATGCTTTGCATTATTCCATTTGAAAAAGAATATTACAAAACTAAATGGAACTGGGATGTAGAATATGTGGGGCATCCGTTGGTGGGGGTTGTAGAAGAGTTTAAGAGTTTACGGTTTACAGTTGATGGCTCAACAACCGTAAACCATAAACTACAAAACAAGGGCATCATTTCGATATTGCCAGGTAGTCGCAAACAAGAGATTACAAAGAAGTTGCCCATCATGTTGGAGGTAGCAAAATCATTTCCCGATTATCAGTTTGTGGTAGCAAAAGCACCCGGACAAGACGATAGTTTTTACGAACCTTTTTTGCAGCCTTATCCTAATGTGTCGGCGGTTAGTAATCAAACCTATCAGTTGCTGTCAAATGCCGCAGCAGCAATTGTTACAAGTGGCACTGCAACTTTAGAAACTGCTTTGTTTAAAGTGCCAGAAGTGGTGTGTTATAAAACCAGTAATATTAGCTATGCTATTGGCAAGCGGTTAGTGAAGATTAAGTTTATAAGTTTGGTGAATTTGATAATGGATAAATTGGTGGTGAAGGAATTGATACAGGATGAACTAACCACCCAAAACCTTGTTGCCGAGTTGAACGATTTATTGAATAATGAAGTTAGAAAAAAGCAATTGAAAGATGATTATGTGTTGCTTTGGAACAAATTGGCTGCTGGAGGAAATGCTAGTGAAACTGCTGCAAGAATGATTTGTGAGATGATACAGAATTAGTCGGAAAGACTGAAAATTGAAAAAAGTAGGTTTCCGACGCTCCGGAAAGTTCCAAAATTTTCAAAACAAGGTTTCCGATGTTACGGAAAGCTTCAAAAGTGAAAAAAGTGGCTTTCCGATGTTCCGGAAAGCTCTAAAATTTGAAAAAATGACTTTCCGATCCTTCGGAACGCAGTAAAAACTAAAAAAGAAGCTTTCGGGAAGTTTTTCATTGCCAATGGATTTAGCCAATGGCAATGAAAAGATTAAAAATATTTATGTATGAAAAAAATACTACTTACTACTTGCTACTTACTATTTACTACTTGCCTACAAGCACAACTTACCACCCCCAAACAAACCTTCACCAAAGCAGATACTTTGCGTGGCAGCAATAATGAAAACCGAGATTGGTGGGATGTGTTGCGATATGATATAACTGTGAAGCCAGATTTTGAGAAGAAGGAAATTGAGGGGGCGTGTGAAATTTCGTATAAGATTAACAAAGAAAAATTTAAACCAAGAATTAAACGAGAATTAAATTTCCAAATTGATTTGCAAGAAGGTTTAGTTATTGATAGCGTAATTGCAGAAATACTTCCTTCCTGTTTAGCCAGAAGAATTGATGGGAAAAAAGTAGAAAGGACTAAATATTATCAGAAAATAAATTTTCACAAAACTGATGTTGTTTACTTGATTAATTTTTTAGAAGCCACTAACTTAATGATGTATCCACTTCCTATAAATGTCTTCTTTCACGGCAAACCACGCGAAGCAAAAAAAGCACCTTGGGATGGTGGTTGGGTTTGGGCAAAAGATAAATTAGGTCGCCCTTTTGTAAGTGTTGCTTGTCAGGGTTTAGGAGCAAGTAGTTGGTTTCCTTGTAAAGATATTCAAAGTGATAAACCAGATTATGGAGCACGTTTAACGATTGTTGTGCCTGATAGTTTGGTGGCTGTTGGTAATGGAAGAATGAATGATAAACAAGAAACAAGTAGTAGTGAATTACGAAGTGAAAACTTCAAAATAGAGCAGCCAGTAAATAGTAATGCTGTTTCTAAAATCCCTCCTTTGGGGGGTGGGGGGGCTTGGCAAGTTAGAAACCCCATTAATACTTACTGCATTGTTCCTTACATTGGTAATTATATAAATTTTACCGACACATTTGTTGGCGAAAAAGGTACACTCGATTTAAGTTATTGGGTGCTCGATTACAACAAAGAAAAAGCACAGGAACAGTTTAAGCAAGTAAAGCCAATGCTTCGTGCATTTGAATATTGGTTTGGTGCTTATCCTTTTTATGAAGATGGATATAAACTGGTAGAAGCACCTTATTTGGGTATGGAGCATCAAAGTGCTATTGCCTATGGAAATGGTTTTCAAAATGGCTACAGAGGCAGAGATTTAAGTGGCAGTGGCTGGGGTTTAAAATGGGATTTTATCATTGTACACGAAAGTGGTCACGAATGGTTTGCCAACTCCATAACTACTAATGATATTGCCGATATGTGGGTGCACGAAGGCTTTACCAACTATAGCGAAGTGTTGTTTACCGAATATTATTATGGCAAAGAAGCTGGAAACGATTATTGCTATGGATTAAGAAAAAATATAAGAAATGATGAGCCCATAATTGGTCCTTATGGAGTGAATAAAGAAGGCAGTGGTGATATGTATTATAAAGCTAGCAATATGATACATAGTATTCGCAATGCTTTAAACAATGATAAAAAGTTCAGGCAGATTTTAAGAGGAATGAATGAAAAGTTTTACCACAAAACAGTTGATGGCAGCGAGATTGAACAATATTTAATTGAACAAACAGGACTTGACTTGCAAAAAACATTCGAGCAATATTTAACCACCACACAAATACCAACACTTGAATATTATTTTAAAAGAAAGAAATTGTTTTACAGGTATAGCAATTGTATTGATGGATTTAATATGCCAATAACTTTACCATTAACCAATAAAACTCTTGTGCCCACAACATCTTGGCAACATAAAAGATTAAGAAAGAAAAATAAGAATTGGTTTACAAATAAGAATGTAGAGCGATTGTATTTATTAAAGATGAAGCAACAGAATAATAATTAACGATGCAGAAAAACACAAAGCAAAGGTTAACTCAACCTTTATTTTACAGATTAGTTTTTTTTCTGCTTAGCATAAATATTAGCTTTCCCTTGCTAGCACAGCAATCTAATTATGGAAATTGGTTTGCCTACAATGGTAACAACGCAATCAATAAAAAATGGAATTGGCTCAACGAAATTAAATATAGAAACTATAACCTCGTTAGCGACTTTGAACAACTCATATTAAGAACTGGTATTGGTTATAACATAGGAAATAAAAAAAATAATATTCTGCTTGGATATTCATTTGTGCAATCAAACAAATATGCTGCAAATGCCAAAGTAAGTACCCCATCCACCGAGCATAATATTTTGCAACAATTTATCAATATAGAAGAGTTTAAAGGCATAAGAATACTACATAGATATAGATTAGAAGAGCGTTTTATTAATAGTAATTTAAGTTTAAGGTTTCGTTATTTTCTATCACTTAACGTGCCTATTAACCACTCGACTATGAAAAAAAATACTGTATATGCCTCTGTTTATAATGAAGTATTCCTGAACACTAAATCTCCGGTATTTGAAAGAGACAGAATTTATGGGGGAGTGGGTTATGTAATTGCTAAGGATCTAAGGTTTGAGTTAGGTAGTATGACCCAAATATTTGAACATAGCAATAGAAGCCAATTTCAGATAATATTCTACAACAATATCCCTTTTAATAAATAGTTGTTTTTAGAATATTATCTTCGCCAACAAACACCACTAAAATTAAATAATGAGCACATTAAGAAAGCAAACCATATTATCAACAATCTTTATGATTGCTGGTTTTGCTTTTGGTGCATTCAGTGTGTTACTTTATACAAAGTTTGGGGTCCTTACAAAAGCTCAGGTAGGGCTCACAAAAATTATTGTTGATTTCTCTTCATTAGCTGTGGCTTTTGCCACATTGGGTTCGCTTCCTGTATTGTATAAATTCTAC
>CANGOT010000145.1 GCA_947455425.1 Chitinophagaceae bacterium
GTAAAAGCCTTTGTGAAGACGATAGACTAGAAATGGCTTTGGAATTACTTAAAAAAGCCGAAGCAAAAGGTGTAAATATTCATTTGCCAAGCGACTCTATTATTGCCGATAATTTTAGTAACGATGCTAATATTTCTACTGCTCCATCAAACAATATAGAAGAGGGTTGGATGGGCTTAGATATTGGACCAATGGCTTGCGAACAATTCACCAATGTATTGCATCGCAGCAAAACAATTTTATGGAATGGCCCAATGGGGGTGTTTGAGATGAGTAATTTTCAACACGGCACAAAAGCAATTGCAACTGCAGTTGCCCAAGCTACTGCTAATGGTGCTTATAGTTTGGTAGGAGGGGGAGATAGCGTTGCTGCTGTAAACCTTTTTGGTTATGCCGATAAAGTGAGTTATGTAAGCACAGGAGGTGGTGCCATGCTTGAATATTTCGAAGGAAAAGAATTACCGGGTATCGCTGCTGTAAAATAAAAATTAACCAGTCAATAGTATTCATTATAAACAACAGCGAAGCTTTATGTTTCGCTGTTGTTTTTTTATGGGCTCTCATCTTTCAGCTATCTATCGGATTTTGTTCGGGCTTTTCGTTACAAGTCTTCGCCAATGCTTCGCTTGGCTGTGGGCTTTCCACTTCAATCCCGCAGCCATTGGGCATTGTAGTATTATTCAACAATCAACTTTTGTGTTTTTACTTCTCCATTTGTAGTTGCTACTTGTACTATATATAAACCCTTGGTAAACTGTTTCGTGTTTATAGTTTGGTGTTCTGTTGTATTGTTAAGTTGTTGAATTGTTTGACCTGAACAATTCATAATTCTCACTTGCTTCATTCCTTTACAAACAATATTTATCCTGCTGTCCAGCAGGACAGGGTTTGGAAATACCGTAAAATCTGGAGTTGGATGTTGAAGGTTGATTTTTATTACATCACTAAAACTTGTTTTTCCATCCTTATCAACGCTTACAATTCTATAATAAACCAACGAACTATCAACCTTAAACGGTAAATTATTGTCGTAAAAACTGTATTCATTAAAGTTTTTGTTCATTGCCGTTACAATTCCAATGGTAGTAAAATCTTTAGCATCAACACTTCTTTGAATGCTAAAGAGAGCCGTGTTTGTTTCAATACCTGTTTGCCAATTTAATAAAATAGAGTTGTTTTTATTAGTAGCAGTAAATGAACGAAAAGTTACTGGCAGTTGTGCAGCACTTATGTATCTGGCCACTGTTATAGCATAAGTCTTACTGGTATCAACAGGGGTAAATGAAAGTGTTGATTTTGGGGCAAAAACATAACCAATAGGAGCGTCATCAAGGGTATCTGTTACAATTAACAAAGTACCGTGTCCAATACCGCTTATGGTGGTTCTGGAATCTTTAAAATGTTTAATATCACAGTCATCCAAAATACTAACGGCGTAAACTGGGTGCAGTTTTATGAAAGCACTTAAGTCATTATTTGTTTGGTTAGGAAAAAATGTTTTTAAACCGGCTGTGTTTAATAACACAGGAGTAGTGTCGATTATCATAGTATGTCCGGTTGCTGAAGCATTTGGGCCATTTCCAAAAGCAAGTATATCGCCAGCTTTACTAGCAGCAAACCCACCTTTTCTAACACCAGTGTAGGTATTCAAATTTGCATTGAATGTATGGTTATAAGTATTAATGTAACTTGCCAATACATTACCCGATATATATTGCCATCCAACTGGAACTACAGTATTGAGTGTAGCAAATGCTGTAGCCAACTGATAACTATCTGCTGCACGTCCTGCAGGGGGCATATCAGCAACATTGGCTATGGTTACCTGGTTTACAAGACTAGCATAAGCATTTCCATTAATTGTAGTATCTCCAACTGCCGATAAAACTCTTGTGCCGTACCCTACACAATCTACCTGCGAGTTGAAAGTTTTAGTAGCAATATTAAAATCAATATTAGGAAATTTAGTTGGCCATACAACCTTGAAATTATTAATGCCATAATTGCCATATACAGCACTTGGAATATAAAACCCTGAACTTCTATTGATATTATAAGTTTGCGACACAGGATAAGTAACCCCATTAAATATTAAAGACGTATCTACAACAGTAATCCCTGATGCAGATATGTAAGCCTGTTGCAGTAGAAATGGGCGAGCAATTGTTTTTGCAGCATCTATAACACTACTGTATATTTTGTTGTTATAAGTATTTGTAAACAGAGTAGAATCGCCATCGTAATGATTAGCATAACAGGCACTGGTAGAAATATAAACCATCACGATAGTTACCGTAAAAATGATATATTTCTTGAATGTTGATACCATAGTTTTTTGTTGATAATAAGATAAAGTAACCTCACGCTTAGTTGATATGTCTATGCCTAGCAGTTTTATTCTGTTGCTCTTGGCAACAAACTTATGTCATTTACCTAATGGTTGTAAACTCAATAGGGATAATTTAATCACATCTAATAAAGAAGCGGTAATTGACAACTTAAATTAGTTTATTTTCTCGTACAAAATTTAAGACAAGATTAGTTTTTGCGTTAAACCTTCTTCTTCGATATCAACCACAAGGCACAAAAAGTAATCAATCCATTCATAATAATCAGTTCATTTCCTATTTTATAACCACTAAAGATTCTTTCAGAAATTGCGGATAAACCCAATGTGGTATGCAATCTTTTTTCATACCACGCAGGATTGCTAAAGATATCAATACCCAAACAAAACAGCAATGCAATTAAGCAGGCTGTCCAGATGAACTTGGGGTTTAAACTTCTCTTAGTTAAAATTCCAAATGCAAATAGGCCAAGTAAAGGGCCATAAGTAATACTGGCAAATTTGAATATTAAATCAATAATTAATTTGTCATTAATGGCTTTAAAAAGCAACACCATTACAAAAAAGATAGCGGCAAAGCTTAAATGCACTTTCAGTCTTTTGTTTTTCTTTTCGGCTTCGGTAGCATTGCTTTTGTTCATGGCTAAAATATCAATGCAATAGCTAGAGGTAAGCGATGTAATAGCACCATCAACACTTGGGAATAAGGCAGAAATAAGGGCTATAATAAATATAATTCCAATAGATGTTCCAAAGGTCTCATTGAGTGCAATGGTTGGAAATAAATCATCAGGGGCAACGGTTAAACCCTTGTTGTTGGCATATAAGTAAAGAACCCCACCCAGAAATAAGAACAGAAAGTTTACAAAAATTAAAATCGTTGCAAGACTCAACACATTTCTTTGAGAGTCTTTTAATGTTCGCACACTAATGTTTTTTTGCATCATCTCCTGGTCAAGTCCAGTCATAGCTATCGCTATAAACATTCCCCCAAAAATATGTTTTAAGAAGTAAGAGGATGATTTTACATCAGTATTAAAAACCTTGGTAAACCCTTTTGCTTGCATTTGCGATAGAGCAGTTCCAAAATCTATGTGCAAGGATTGAATGATAACTATAATGCAGGCGATTAGTCCAACCAACATTCCTGTGGTTTGTAAAGTATCGGTATAAATAATCGTCTTAACACCACCCTCAAAAGTGTATAGTAAAATCATTAATAAAATTATCAGTGCAGTTACAAAAAATGGCACTTGCATTTTATCTAAAATAAATAGCTGAAGTATGTTTATCACCAAATACAATCTGGCTGTAGCTCCCACGATTCTTGACAAGATAAAAAAAGATGCTCCGGCTTTATGTGCAGTATCGCCAAAACGCTTTTCCAGATAGGTATATATACTTGTTAAATTTAATTTATAGTATAGTGGAAGTAATACAAAAGCAATCACTAAATAACCTAATAAATAACCAATTACCAATTGCATATAGTAAAAACTAGCACTACTTACACCACCAGGCACGCTCACAAAAGTTACACCACTCAACGATGTTCCAATCATACCAAAAGCAACCAGCATCCAGTTACTATTTCTATTCCCAATAAAAAAAGAATCATTATTGCTTTTACGAGAAGTGTACCAGGCTACGCCTAATAAAACACCAAAATACATAATAACAAACAGTAACAATATTGCTGGATTCATATTATAATTTATAACTACAAAGAAAGGATAAACAACTACAAAAAAATAACCCACGAAATTTTCGTGGGTTATTTTTTATTGAAATATTATTAAATAATATTATTCGCCAACTTTAAATTCAACTCTACGATTTTCTGCACGTCCAGCAGGAGTAGCATTATCAGCAGCAGGTTTTGTATCACCATAAGCTTGAACTGTTAAACGAGAAGCATCAACACCTTTTTTAACTAAGTAAGCTTTAACAGCATCAACTCTTTTTTGAGAAAGAGCTAAGTTTTTATCAGCTTTACCAGTATTATCTGTATGACCTTCGATAGATACTTTTTTAATTTCTTTGTGATCAGCAAGAATACTAGCTAATTTATTCAATTCGGCAGTTGCAGATTTTGTGAAATCTGAACTACCTGGAGCAAATTGAATAGCTTTTGCTTCAAAATTGTATTGTTTTAACTCTGGGCAACCATTGTTTGATTTTGGACCAGGAGTTGTTGGACATTTGTCTTCTTCATCATTCACACCATCATTATCAGTATCAGGAATAGGACAGCCTTTGTAACGAGCTAAACCAGCAACAGTAGGGCATTTGTCTTCTTCGTCATTTACACCATCATTATCACCATCAGGAATTGGACATCCTTTGTATTTTGCTGTACCAGCAATAGTAGGACATTTGTCTTCTTCATCATTGATACCATCTTTATCGGTGTCAGGAATAGGACAACCATTGTATTTAGCTAAACCAGCAACAGTAGGACATTTGTCTTTACTATCAACAATACCATCTTTATCAGTATCTTTCTCTTCAACAACTGGAGCTGGAGGAGGAGGTGGTGGAGGAACTACAGCAACTTTTGGTTCTGCTTTATCTTTTAATGGAGATGCAAAACCTACACGATAGTTCATATTATCAGTAACTAAATCAGTTACACCAATATTATGAGCATATTGTAAGTTTAAAAAAGTGCCACTTCCTAGGTTAAATTGAAATCCAGCACCTAAAATATAATATGCACCAAAATAGCTTCCTGTATACATAGAACTACCTAAACCAGTTGTAATGTATGGGCTAAAGAAGTGCTTGTCTGTTAATAATTTAAAGTTAACATTAGCATCTAACTCTAATAAAAATTTATCTTGACCTTGAATAGTTCCTGTGTTTGCTTCAAATGGGTAATCAACGAAGCATCCGTGTAAACCACCCATGAAATCTATGTGACTCGTTAAACCTTGAAAATACTGAACGGTAAGCCCTGGAGTCATTTTGCTGAATGCAGTCCAGTTTTTTGTAGCGTTTGAAAATGATGTAGCCTTAATCAGAGCTGGAGTTGTAAAATCTTTCATATTAAAGCTAATTCCAAGAGAAGGAGCTTTTTTATCGTCTTGGCTAAATGATGCAATCGCTAACATCATGGCAAACGATACTAAATAAATTTTCTTCATATTAGTTTTTTTTGTGTTTGGCAAAAGTAATGGGTGATTTGGATTTATAAAAAAAATGTTTTAACAAAAAGAATGCTTGTTATTATCTTAAGTGATATCTAAATATAATCAACATTTGATTTTTAAGTTTGAATCTAAACATTGTTGTTGAAAGATTGTGGGATGGTGACTTACCTTTTTGCTTTGAGGTAATATAATATATTCTGGTTTGCTTTTCTTTTTATATCTAACTGATAATCTGAAATTTTTTCTAGAAAAGAAATGTCGCTATCACATTTTTTACAAGTATTTAATGCTAGTCCTTTACATTTGCAGCCATTTTAGATTTTAGGCTAGGTATGCTTAGCCATTAACACTACACTTTAAAGCGAATTACACACAATGAGGCAGCTCAAAATTGCAACCCAGATTACTAATAGAGACTCTCAGGCAGTAGAAAAATATCTGCAAGAGATTTCTAAAATTTCAATGATTACTCCCGAAGAGGAAACAACGCTTGCCCAAAAAATTAAGATGGGCAATCAAAGAGCGTTGGATAAATTGGTACAGGCTAACTTACGTTTTGTGGTTTCTGTAGCAAAACAATACCAACACCAGGGATTAAGTTTAAGTGATTTAATTAACGAAGGAAACCTGGGTTTAATAAAAGCTGCTCAACGTTTCGATGAAACAAAGGGTTTTAAATTTATTTCTTATGCTGTTTGGTGGATTCGTCAATCTATTTTACAGGCATTGGCCGAACAAGGAAGATTAGTTCGTTTACCACAAAATAAAATTGGAACATACAATCGTGCAAACAAAGCTTATATGGCTTTTGAGCAAGAGCATGAGCGTGAACCAAGCACCGAAGAATTAAGTGATATTTTGGAAATGAGCGAAACTGAAATTAATAATATCTTTCAAAGTAATACACGTCACACCAGCTTAGACGCACCAGTGCATGAGGCTGAGGATGTTGCTATGGGTGATTTACTTGAAGGAAGCGATGATACA
>CANGOT010000146.1 GCA_947455425.1 Chitinophagaceae bacterium
GATAAGTCTATTTGGATAGAAGATGAAAGCCAGCGTATTGGTAATATCAATATTCCTAATAATATCTTTCATCAAAAACAACAAGCCTGTATTTACTTTATAGATATTC
Organism: Chitinophagaceae bacterium; assembly: GCA_947455425.1. Lineage (GTDB taxonomy): Bacteria > Bacteroidota > Bacteroidia > Chitinophagales > Chitinophagaceae > CAIVPM01. The sequence goes on from CANGOT010000146.1 coordinate 110, forward strand.
CTTTTGAAGAGAGACTGAATTTTATTGTTGAAGAATATGGTAAGTATAGTAAAGAGAAATTGGTAAATGCAGTTATCAGAATCAAGAAAAGATTAGGCGGTTTAGATGCAAAGAATGCTATCAACTATTTACTCGACGATGATATTAAAAGTAGCTTTGCTATTCTGCTGAAATACTATGATAAGTATTATTTAAAAGGATTATATAACAAAGAAAATATTCAATCTCATCTTAAAAACATACAATGCAGCAGGGTTGATGCAATTGCCAATGCCACTACCCTATTGCTTGGTAACACTTAAAATTTTATCATGACACCTACAGAAATTAAAGACATAAAGCTTACGCAATATTCACATGGAGCAGGCTGTGGCTGCAAAATTTCGCCCAAGGTATTAGACCAGATTCTTGCGTCGAACTTTTCTATGCCCGATAACGATAAATTAATTGTTGGCAATCATAGTAAAGATGATGCTGCAGTTTATAATTTAGGAAATGGTACAGCATTAATATCTACCACCGACTTTTTTATGCCTATTGTAGATGACCCTTACAATTTTGGCAGAATAGCCAGTGCTAATGCCATTAGTGATGTATATGCTATGGGTGGCAAACCTATTCTTGCCATTGCTATTCTTGGCTGGCCCATTAATGTATTGCCACCAGAAGTAGCACAAAAGGTAATTGAGGGCAGCAGAAGCATTTGTTTAGAAGCAGGTATTCCTTTGGCCGGTGGTCATAGCATTGACTCGCCAGAACCTATCTTTGGCTTGGCTGTGAATGGGATTGTGAATATTGAACACATCAAACAAAATAATACAGCACAAATAGGTGATGTTTTATTCTTAACCAAAAAAATTGGTGTAGGTATTTTAACTACCGCAGAAAAAAAAGGATTACTAAAAGAAGAACATAAAGAACTGGCTCCTTTACAAATGATGCAGCTAAACAAAATTGGTGAAACACTTGGAAAATTAAACTCAGTTCATTCCATAACCGATGTTACAGGTTTTGGTTTGCTTGGGCATTTAACTGAAATGGCCGAAGGTAGTAACGTGAGTGCCATTGTTCACTTGAATAAAGTGCCGTTAATAACCCCCGATTTACAATATTATATCGATAACAAATCGATACCCGGAGGCACTAACAGAAACTGGGATAGTTATGGCAATAAGATTGCGTTTGATGATGACGTAAACACCGCTAACGCCATTGCTGTATTAGCCGACCCACAAACCAGTGGAGGGTTATTAATAGCAGTTGCTCCTGAGGATGCAGCTACCGTAAAGCAAATACTTGCTGACAATAATTTATATGCGGAGATTATTGGAAACATTGTTGAACAAACTGAAAAAGCTATTAAGGTACTGGCATAATAAGCCCTCGTTAAATCCGTATAACGTGAATTTAAAATAGCCTCAGTAATTTTTCCAACAATAATCGCCCCAACAAACAATCCGCATATATTTGTTTTGTTTTTAAATTATTTATGAAAAAGAAGATTGCACTTGTTACAGGTGGCTATAGTGGTGAAGCCGAGATAAGTTATAAAAGTGTTATTACCGTAGGCAATAATATCAATAAAGAAAAGTTTGATGTGTATACCATTGACATCACTCCACAGGGCTGGTATTACACTAATGAGTTGCAGGAAAAATGTAATGTAAACAAACAAGACTTTTCTATTATCATCAACAATACAACCATTCATTTCGATGCCGTGTTAATGTGTATTCATGGCACACCGGGTGAAGATGGAAAATTGCAAGGCTATTTTGATATGCTTGGTTTGCCATATACCTGTTGCGATGCAGCCACCTCTGCATTAACATTTAACAAACGATATACCTTGGCAGTTGCTGCATTTGGCGGCGTATCGGTTGCAAAAAGTTTACACCTATTTAAACATACACCTGTTGAAACTGCTGCTGTTTTGCAGCAGATTCAATTACCTGTTTTTGTGAAACCCAATAATGGAGGCAGTAGTTTGGGCATGAGTAAAGTTATTGAAGCTAATGAGTTACAAGCTGCTATCGATAAGGCTTTTGCTGTAGATGATCAGGTTTTGGTAGAAGAAATGATTACCGGCAGAGAGTTTACTGTTGGTGTATTTAAAAACAAAAAGGAGATTATTGTTTTGCCAATTACTGAAATCATTACTCAAAATGAATTCTTTGATTATGAAGCAAAATATCTGGGAAAAAGCGAAGAGATAACACCTGCAAAAATTGACTCCCAGGTTCAGCAACAACTAACTGTTACAGCAAAAAAAGTATATGAATTATTAAACTGTCGCGGTATTGTTAGAATTGATTTTATTTATAATGAAGAAAAGCAACAGCCCTTTATGCTGGAAGTAAATACAGTGCCGGGTCAAAGTCAGGCTAGTATTGTACCACAGCAAGTATTGGCCATGGGATGGACACTAGAAGAATTTTACACAGCTATTATAGAGAATGTGCTAATTAGCTAATATGCAAATGTGAAAATATAATTAATCACTAATCATTAACTACCTTGTTCAAGTTCATAACACATAAAAATTTACTCATTAACCTACTATTCGGAGTATTTGTAGCATTGCTATTGGTATTGCTTTTTTTCTTTGGTTTAGGCTGGCTAACGGGTCATGGCGAGTATGAAAAAGTACCAGCAGTTACTGGTAAAAATATAGAAACAGCAAAAAGCTTATTAAAATCAAAAGGCTTTAATGTTGAAGTGGTAGATTCTGTATATGATATGGCTCAACCTAAATTAAACATCATAAAACAATCGCCCGAACCCGATGCTACTGTTAAGCACGGAAGAACCGTATATTTAACAATAAACCGTCAGGTGGCACCAACCGTGATAATGCCCAACTTGGTGGGTTTATCGCTACGCTCGGCACAATTGTATTTACAGGGTATGGGTTTAAAAATGGGAGATACAACATCTAAACCAGATATTGCCAAGAACTCAATTTTAACACAACTATACAATGGCAGTGAAATAAAACCAGGGTCTAGTGTACCCATTGGCAGTAGCATTAGTTTTGTTGTTGGAAGAGGTATTGGCGATCAGGAAATAAATGTTCCAGATTTAGTTGGACTAACGTATGCCGATGCTCAAAGTCTTTTAGGAAGTATGAACATTTCAATGGGTTTACCCATTTTACTAGATGCCAATATTAAAGATACTACCAAAGCTTTTGTGGCAAAACAAGAACCGCCTGTATTTACTGAGGTAGCTCCAGGACAAAGAGTAAACAATAAAATACGACAAGGTCAAGGAATAGATCTTTGGCTTTCATTCACAGCACCGCATAAGGATTCTACAGCCATTAAAAACGATATTACACCAACACCATAATAACAATAATATGTTTAATACAATTACTCCCGAAGAATTAAAAGCTAAATTAGATGCAGGAACTTCTGTAAATTTAGTTGATGTGAGAGAACCGCATGAGAATGCCGAATTTAATATTGGCGGCACTCTGCTGCCACTAGGAAAAATACAAACCATGCAGATTGATGATATAGAGGACCTAAGAAATGAAGAAGTAATTGTTTATTGCCGTAGTGGAGTTAGAAGCAGTCAGGCTGCAATGGTTTTGCAACAACTAGGTTTTACAAATGTTATCAATCTTACTGGTGGAATGGTTGCCTGGAAAGAGCAAATTAAGTAGTTATCGTTTCCCCATGAGACATAAAAGCTTCCATAAGAAAATTTGTAATACTTGTGTTTTGTTATGATTCCAGTATGGTACATAAAGTTGATTTTTTAATGAAATATATTAAACTTCTTTTACTTTTTTCAACTGTTGTTGTATGTTTTCATTCAGCTATAGCACAGCCATCTTTCATTCAAAGCCAAAAAGCAAATACCAAGATTGAGCAAATCTTCAAGCAAAAGGAAGATACCTTAAAGAAGCAATTTATTGCTGCAAAAATTAGTTTTCCTCCTAAGCAAATTTATTTGCGAAGTTTTAAATACGATAGTGAATTGGAAGTATGGGTTAGAAATGAGGTAAGCGATTCTTTTAAATTATTTAAAACCTATAAGGTTTGTGCTTTAAGTGGTAGTCTTGGACCTAAAAGAATCGAAGGTGATTTTCAGGTGCCCGAAGGTTTTTATCATATCAATGAATTTAAGCCTAATAGCAGCTATCATTTGTCTTTAGGTATTAATTATCCCAATGCTTCAGATGAAATACTCAGTGATTCTATAAAGCCTGGTGGCGATATTTATGTTCATGGAGGATGTGTAACAGTGGGTTGTATACCTGTTAAAGACAATCAAATAGAAGAGTTATATTTATTAGCTTCTTATGCAAAAGATAAAGGACAAGATTTTATTCCCGTGCACATATTCCCAGTTAATTATAATAGCACCAGAAGCTTTAGATATTTAGCATTAAGCATAAAAGACAATAAGGAATATCAGGCATTCGCAATTACCCTGCAGGAAGCATTTGACTATTTCAATCACTACAAAAAAATTCCAATTATTGGTATAGGGAGTAAGGGCGAGTATTATGTAATAAAGTAACTGTTATACATATTTCATTCTACCCAATTTCAGTAATGCTTTTGTAATTAATTCCTGATGCATACTTTGAATGATTTGATTTGTTTTAACTAATTCAATTACTTCATCAATTTCCATGAGATATACTTCAAGCTCTTCTCCTTCATCAAAGTGCTGTTCTGCAATTTGTTCCCCTCCTTTTGCCAGATAAAAGTGCATTAAATTGGTGTTTGTAGAAGGGTTACAAGAAGAGCTTCCCAAATATTCATAAGACTCAAAAGCATATCCCGTTTCCTCTAAAAGTTCACGTGCAATGGCATCTTGAAGTGTTGCATCTTCTTTATCTACACAGCCACCCGGCATTTCAAAATGTGTTTGATTGAGTGCATATCTAAACTGACGTTCAACAATTACTTTACCTTCTTTTGTAATAGCAAATGCCGAAACCCAGTCTGGAAATTCATAAACATAATAAGGTTCAATAATTTTTCCATCCTGCCTCAAACAAGTATCAGCCCTGATTGTTGCCCAGGTATCTTTAATAATATATCGGGATGAAATTTGCTTCCAGGAAAGGTCTTGCATAGGTGATGTATAATTAAATATTTTAAAATAAGGGCTTAACTTTTTTCAACTAGAAATGTTACTTTCTGTTTTTTTCTGGATTTTACAAATACCCCATTTTGTATTCCAGGTTTCCATTTTGGCGATAGCTTCATAATTCTTATCACTTCTTCACTGGTTCCATATCCAGGATTTTTAACAATATTAATATCCGAAACAGTTCCATCTTTATCAACCACAAATTCTACCTCAACGGTATAATGTCCAACAGGTGAGCCATTGTTTTTGGGAACATTGCCGTTTATATTTTTCCTTAAAAAGTCACCCCATGCTTGCCTCCCACCTTCAAAGCTCGATTCAATATCAACTTTAGTAAAAACCATATCATAGTTTTCATAGGCAACAGTATCTTTCTTCGCTTTAGCAGAATCTTTTACCTGCCCTAAACCATAAACAGTAATGACCATTAAATATCCAATAAGAAATATTTTTTTCATAAAATAGTACTATCGTAAAACTAAAAAAGTATTTCTATTACAGAAATACTTTTTTAGTTCATTGAAATAAATATAAATTTAAGATTTTACTCTTTCTACGTAATCGCCAGTTTTAGTATTAATTCTAATAGTTTCACCTTCTTCAACAAATAAAGGCACTTGAATAGTAGCACCAGTTTCAATAGTAGCTGGTTTAGTAGCTCTTGTTGCAGTATCTCCTTTAACTCCAGGTTCGCAATAAGTAATCAACACTACAATTTTTTCGGGCAATTCAGCACCAATGGGTTGGTCTGATTCTGTGTTAATTAAAACAGCTACTTCGGCACCTTCTTTCAAATAAGCAACGCCATCAATCATTTCTTCTGCAATAGCTATTTGCTCATAGGTTTCGTTGTTCATTAAATTATATCCACCTTCGTCTTTGTAAAGAAACTGGTAATTTTTTTTCTCTACTCTAACAGGATAAACAGTTTCACCACTATTCCAGGTTTTTTCAATTGTTCTGTTGTTATCTACGCCTTTTAATTTAGCCCAAACTTTTGCAGCTGCACGAGCTGTTTTGTTTTCACCAAATTCTACTACACTGTAAAGACTACCATCTAATTTTAAAACCACGCCACGGCTGATGTCTGATGTTGATGCCATTGTATTATTTTTTTTAAGTTGACAAATGTAGGGTTAATAGATTAATTGAATTATTTGTTGTTAATTTAATTTATAAAAGTGA
>CANGOT010000147.1 GCA_947455425.1 Chitinophagaceae bacterium
CTGGCTTTGGTTGTATGGATACAGCATCACAGACAATCACAGTACTAAAATCTCCTATTGCAAAGTTTGGTGTTGCTTATCCTACTTGTGTGAATAATAATATCACTTTTTTAGATAGTTCAATTACAAGTGTAGGTGGTATTGTAAAATGGGATTGGAATTTTGGTAACAATACTTTTGCCACCGAATTAAATGCACTTCCTTTTTCGATTAAATATAATTCTGTCAACACTTATTTTGTAACATTAAAAGTAACTACAGATAGTGGTTGTCATAATCAAATAATACTTCCGGTAAATGTGCATCCTTTGCCGCAGGTTTACTTTGGACTACCATCCATTTGCTTACCCAATGGAAAGGGACAGTTTTTAGATAGTAGTACAATAAGTGATGGAACTGCTGATTTCTTTTCCTATCACTGGAATTTTGGAGATGCTACAGATACTATAACATCCACTGCTAAAAATGGTATTCACAAATACAGCGATACCATGTCAAAAAATGTGTTATTGATACTTACCAGTAAAGATGGTTGCCAGGATTCATTACTTAGAAAGCTCACAACGATTTACCCCCAACCCAAGGCCTCATTTACCATAGAACCAGATTCCAGTATTTGTTTTGGTGATGAATTACGTTTTTTTGATAAAAGCAATGGCATTTCGGGTTCTGTAATACAATGGAATTGGGATTTGGGTTTTGGATATACTTCTACACAAAGAAACCCCGTTCAAACCTTTATGGATACAGGAAGTGTTAGTGTTGCTTTAAGTATTCATAATTCACAAAACTGTGTAAGTGATACCTTTAGGAAAAATATTATTGTAAATCCATATCCAATCATTCAGTTGCCAAAAACATTGAACTTTTTACAAGGAGGTTTACTCTCTATCAAACCAATATATTATTACGGACAGAATCTTAGTTATTTATGGACACCTAATAAGTTTATGGTAAGTGATACAGTTCTGCTTGCACAGGTTTATCCAAATGACGATAAGCGATATCATCTTACAATTACTGCAAACAATAAATGTTCTGATACAGCAAGTGTTCAGGTAATTGTACTTAAAACACCCATTATTCCAAATGTGTTTTCACCAAATGGAGATGGAGTAAATGATACATGGGTTATAGAACACTTAGACAGTTATCCAGGCTGTACTGTAACAGTTTTTGATAGGGGAGGGCAGCAAGTATTTTATTCTTTGGGCTATGGAACGCCTTGGAATGGAACATCAAATGGAAGAGAACTCCCAGTTGGCACTTATTACTATATTATTGATCCAAAAAATGGCAGAGGATTAATGAGTGGGGGGCTTACGATACTTAGATAATCATAATTGATATTATATTTCAAAACAATAATTTAAAAGCGATCATTTTCGATTTTGATCTATACTTTTTTGCTACCAATAAAACTTTGCTTATAAAACTATATAAAAAAAGCCTACAATGTTTTTATAAATTGTAAGCTTTTTTTATATTCTCTAAGTGAATTGTTAATCTACTTTAGTAACCTTAATAACGTTGGTTGGCAGATGTTGGTGAACTGGTGTACTACCTGTATTTACAACCACATCTCCGGTGCTGATAAATCCTCTTTGTTTTAAAATATTGATTTGATCAACAACAATATTGTCAAGGCTTTCTTCTTCTGCATAATAAAATGCTCTAACACCCCAACTTAAGCTTAACTGGTTAACCAGTGTTTTCTCTTTTGTAAATATATAAACAGGAGACTCTGGGCGGTAGCTGCTTAGCATAAATGCAGTATAACCACTTTGAGTCATACCTATTAATGCATTTGCATTAAGGTCTTTTGATATTTTACAAGCATTGTAGCAAACAGCATCGCTAAGAAATGAAGGAGAATGGGATAGGGGTTTTAAATCTTCTTCTCTGTTGTAACGATATTCGGTTTGTTCAACCTGACGAATAATTTTTCTCATAGTTTCTACAACTAATGCAGGATGATTACCAGCAGCAGTTTCGCCACTTAACATTACTGCATCAGCCCCTTCAAGCACAGCATTGGCAACATCTGTGATCTCACTTCTGTTGGGCTTAGTTCTATCTATCATACTCTCCATCATTTGTGTAGCAACGATTACGGGCTTAGCACGATGAATACATTTACGTATTAATTCACGTTGAATTAGTGGCACTTGTTCTATAGGAAGTTCAACACCTAAATCTCCACGAGCAATCATGATAGCATCACTTTCAACAATAATATCTCTGATGTTTACTAGAGCTTCTGGTTTCTCAATTTTTGCAATAATTTTTGTTTTGCTTTTCTTTTCTTCTAACTTGTTTCTTAAAATAACAATATCTTTTACACTTCTAACAAAACTTAAAGCAACCCAATCCAATTTTTGTTCAATTATAAACTCTAAATCAATTAAATCTTTATCAGTAATTGCAGGCAATGAAATTTTTGTATCAGGTAAATTGATGCCCTTTTTTGAGGATAATACACCTCCTAAAGTAACTTCAACCTTAACATCTTTTTCACGGGTGATATTAACAACTTTAACTTCAATTTTACCATCATCAATCATAATGGTGTTACCAATTTTAACATCACCTGCAAGGTTTGGATAACTCACATAAATCTTTTCTTTGGTACCAACACATTTTTCGTTAGTGAAAGTTAAAATATCACCGACTTGTAAATCTAGATGATTGTTTTCGATTTCACCCACTCTAAGTTTTGGACCCTGCAAATCACCCAAAATAGCAATGTTATAGGGTTCTGTGGCATTTATTTGACGAATATGGTCAATAATTTGTTGTTTGTCTTCATGCGTTCCATGAGAAAAATTCAAACGAAAAACATTCACCCCTGCACGAACCAAATCTAATAATTTATCGAACGTATCGCAGGCAGGTCCTACGGTTGCAACAATTTTTGTTCGATGTGAAGTATGATCTATTCCTGCTGTTTTGTCCATATCCTGATGGAGGTATTTATTTAAATTTTGTGTCATAATTTTATTTTTTTTAGCTTGCTAATATTTTTACAATCTTCATCCATTCTTGTCCTATCTTTTGTTTTTCTTTAACAGCCTTATCCAATGGAGTGTAGTGTATTTTATTATTCACAACACCTACCATTACATTGTGCCTGCCTATTAATAAACTCTCTACTGCATAGTAACCCATATGGCTTGCAATTAATCTATCAGCACAACTTGGAGATCCGCCACGCTGAATATGCCCGAGTATACAAACTCTGGTATCAGCACTTGGAATTCTTTCCTTAATAATGGCATCTAAAGCATTTGCATCGCCATATTCTCCGCCTTCGGCAACAACAATAAGATTTACTAATTTCTTTCTCTTTTCTTTTTCGGTTAAAGAGCAAATCAATTCGTCTATATCTGTTTTAGTTTCTGGTATTACAATATTTTCTGCACCAGTTGCAATGCCACTATGAAGAGCAATATAACCAGCATCTCTGCCCATTACTTCCACAATAAAAAGTCTGTCATGGGCATCCATTGTGTCTCTGATTTTGTCAATAGCTTCAACTGCTGTATTCACTGCAGTATCAAAGCCAATAGTAACATCGGTTCCGGCAATGTCTTTGTCAATTGTTCCTGGTAATCCAATACAAGGAATGTCGTATTCATTGCTGAATGTTTGTGCACCTTTAAAACTACCATCACCACCAATAATTACCAAACCGTCAATACCATGCTGGTTTAAATTATTATATGCTGCTTTTCGTCCTTCTGGAGTTGTAAAAGCTTTGCTACGTGCCGTTTTTAATATAGTTCCCCCTCGCTGAATAATATTTGCAACAGAACGGGAGTCCATTGGAATGATATCGTTTTCAATTAAGCCGGAGTATCCACGCATAATACCAAAAACTTCCAGTCCATTGTAGATACCAGTTCTCACCACAGCTCTGATAGCAGCATTCATTCCTGGTGAATCTCCACCAGATGTCATAACCCCAATCTTCGTTACTTTATTTTTTTTCATTCCAACTTTGTTCGTGAACAAATGTGTAACTCATACACGAAACAAAAGTAAGGGATTGTATTTAACTTGTTACAAATTCTATAATTGCTTAACTGTTATGTGGAAAACATAACACAGATAGTTTTTAAATAAACCTGGGTACATAAGTATTTGAATGGGTTACCCTTTCTTTCTCAGGCTTAAATAATCTAAAAAATATACAACTTTAATTGATATATTATTGCTATTTGGGGTTGCCAGCGTTTTACTTAGGTTATTGAAATAGCCCGACTGCATATTATCAAATTGCTCATAATTTTTCCAATTTATATTAATAAAACTACCTAATGCAAATTGCCAGGTATATATCATATCAATATTAAAAGCATTAAAATTTGCATCTCCATTTTGTAGTGACGTTACAGGTGTTTCACTTCCATTAGAATGGAGTTGTTTATACTGTTCGTAAAACACTTTACTCCAATAATGTCGTGCCCTGAAATTAATACCCATTTTATTATTGAAATTATACTTAATATTAAAAGTATTTTCAACAACAATTCTTTGTCTTAAGCCAACTAGTGGTGCTTGAATTGTTGTATCATAAACAGCAAAACCTTTTCCGTTATTTGTTATATCTAAATAATTATTGAGACCTATCGTTAGCTTATTATTGAAACGGTATTGGTTAAAAAGAGTAGCAGAATAACCAAAACCTTTTAGTTTAGGGCGATTTGCAGTATAAATACTAAAGTTTGAATAGAATTTCTTTGCCTCATTTGTGTTCAACCAAACTCCAACACCCCATTGATGTGGTCTTTTAAATACATATCCATCCTGTCTTGGTTCATAGAAATCATTGTTAGGTGGATTCACATAAACATTAATACCTGCATTCCATAAATTTTTTAATTGACCATTAATATTTGTATTGATACCCCAATTTTGATAATCGAATGGATATAACCTTGAAGAGTACCATGTATTAAAATTAAAGTTCAATCGATTGTACCATTTTTTGGGTTTCAACCATTTATAACCTATCCATAAACCATTGTCTAAATAATTATTATTGGTAAAATATCCTAAATCATTTTGTTGAAATGAATTATTTGCCATTTCCTGCCAATAGTTAAAGTTAAAACGTCCACTAACTTTTCCAAAACCAATATTATGGTAATAACCCGTGTATGTTTTACCAGCAGTTTCGTATCCAAATAAGTTGCTGAATGCTATTTTACCATTCAGATTCCATTTATTTTTCTTATCATAAAAATCCCATAAAGCCGCAGAAACATTCGCGTCATAATCTGTCCCACTTCTTAAAACACTTGTATTTACGAGCGAAATACTTGAATTGTTTTTTAATGATTGATCTAGCACTAAAACATTATAATTTGTTAGTGTACTAGTTTCAATTTGTCTGGTGATGCCTGTTGATTTATCAATAATTGTAGCTTCTTGTGGAGCAGTAATGGCATTTAAAATTCCAATTCCTAAGCCTTTGGACATTCTACCACTGATTTTAGTAGCATTGAGCAGTTTGGTTTCTCCCGGATTTTTTATAATTGAATCATTGATTCCTAAATTATTTGATGCTTTATTTCTTATTTCATCAGAAACACCTCCAATTCTTCTGCTATAAAATAAATTTCCTTTGTTGAATAGCTCGGTTCCCTCTGTAAAAAAACTTCGATATTCATTGTATTTAACCTCAAAAGGACTTAAATTTTGAATTAAATTATCGCTTTGTACTTGTCCAAAGTCTGGCACTAATGTCATATCTAAAGTAAAAGCCTGATTGATTCCATATTTTACATCCATTCCTCCATTTAAAGTTGTTTTATAATCTCTTTCAGATGGAGAGTTGCCTGTATTAATAGACATATATGGTGAAAAGGATAGTCTTACTGGAGGCTTTATATCATTAATTTCAGTAAGTAATCCAAACTGAGCTAAGAAGCTACCTCCAATAGCAGGATCAACTGGATACCAAAAAAATTGTTGACCACTTTTATTTCTTCTTCTTGTAATATTAAAACCCCAGGTTTGATTTTTTTTTGCAACAAAACGTATAGCAGAGTAGGGGATACGCATTTCAAAAGTCCAACCACCTTTTACAATTTTTGCATTGGTTTGATAAACACTATTCCAACTTCCATCTTCACCTGTTGATGAATACTTTGCATCAAATTGCTCTCCTAGTGGTGTTACATAATAACCAAATCCATTTATTTTATCGTTATAAGTATCGAATATTACTCCTACAAAATCATTCACACCCACCATATCTCTTCCTACAAACTCTTTTGAAATACTGTCATTATTTACTTCGTGACAAAAACCTGCTATATAGAAGGCTTCATCATCATACAACAAATAGATTTCAGTTTTATTTTCTTCATCTTCCACTTTCCC
>CANGOT010000148.1 GCA_947455425.1 Chitinophagaceae bacterium
ATTTGATGCAAACAGCAAAGATGAGTTTGCAGGGTTGGCTTATCTTGACATTAGAACCAAGTTAATTGCCAGCACTTACCCCCAACTAGAACAAAATACCGTGTTGGAATTGGCAACCGCTACCAGAGGCTTAAGGGTTGATGATATTAATTTATTTGTAGAAGATTATTTAAAAACAGGTTTCCTCATAAAAGATGTAAAAGCCAATAGATTTAATACCTGCGACCCCATTACAGGAAACTTTACAGAAAGAGTATTACAAGTAAACGAGTATCAGTTATTGTATACTCAAAATAATTTTAATCTGCAAGTAATATCGGGGTTTTATAGTGCTAAAGGAAGGGGTATAAAGTCTTTTTGTCAAAAAGCATTCAATATCTTTATTTATCTTTTTAAGCATCATTTTATCAGTAGAACCATTGACCCATTTATATTATTGGTTGGAGTGCCTGCACATAAAGAACGACATTAGTTTTTACTTACGAGAAACATCGGCAATTACAAACGTATCCAGTGTTTGCGGACGTGTTTTATAATTAATAAATTGTGGTTTTAGTTGTGTAATATGAAAATAAGAAACCTCCTTTAGCAGTTTTACATTAAAACTATCTCGATTAATTTTCTTGTATTCGTTTTTTGAAGTATACAACACCGGGTGGCTGTCATTCGTAAATAGTTCTGCTATCTCTTTATGTCGTTTCATTGACACATTTCCATAAAATTCAAAAGAAAAATCATTGTTTCTATACAATTGAATTTGTTTGTTAGGCATATTTTTTTGCTGCCATTTTCCAGCCATCATTCCTGCCTGATATTCCATTAATTGTGGGTAGAAAATAATGTTCAAAAATACCGCTAGTAACAAACTAAAGCAAAGTCCCTTTGTTACTATTCCATAAATGCTTTGTTCCTTTACAACAAAAAGAAAAATCTGTGAAGCAGCTATGGCAAGTGTAAGGGTGAAGAAGGTATAATTAAGTTTAAAGAAAACTGCCAGCGTGCCAATAAGTGCTATCAGCACAAAGAATATAAAGTATTGAACGTTGAATAATTGCCTGATTGATTTTTCTTTTTTGATGTTTACCAGATAATCGGCAACAATCATCGCAAACATTGGAAAAAGAATAACGATATAATGGGGTAATTGAAATTTTGAAACAGAGAAGATAAAAAAACTAATCAATGCACTTGAATGAATAATAATGGTTGTTGATATTTTAGTGTTTTTTAAGTGCTTTAGTTTTTGGTACACCGCAATAAACAAATAAACAGCCCAAGGTAAAAAAGCCCATAATGTGGTATGAAAAAAGAATGATAGATCTCCACTGCCTTTTATAGGGCCTGTATTAAAAAATCTTCCAAACTGGCTATCCCAAAAAAAGAATTTTAAACCAGATACATGATGTTTTTCAAACACCAGTTTCTCTGGGTGTATATCAAACTGCTGGTATAAGGAATATAGTTCCGGGGCAATAAATACAAAACTCAACACTAAAAACAAATACCATTTAGGATTAATAAACTCCTTCCATTGTTTAGTGGCTATCCAGTAAACCACAAAACCCGATGCAATGGTGATTAAAACAAAAATTCCTTTTGTCATCATGGCCAGTGCTGTGTAAAATGCAGCTAGAACAAGGTTTTTAAGCCAGGGGCTTTGCATGGCACCATAAAAATGATAGATGGCTGCAACAATAAACGTTGTTAAATATCCTTCGGCCCTCACATCAAAATTACTGAGAATAACATGCAGCGATGCAAGATAAAGAAGTGTGGCTATTTGTGCAACCTGTGTAGAATATATTTTAGCAGCAAGTTTATACGTATAAAAAACGCCCACTAAAAAACATAGAGAAGAAGGAAGCTTATAAGCAAATGGATGAATTCCAAAAAGTTTAAAGCTTAGAGCCGATAACCAAAATGGCAAATGCGGCTTATCCAGCCAATCTTCACCAAAGCCATACAGATTTATCCAATCATTTTTTACGGCAATATTTTTTGCGATGCTTGCATACAAGGCACTATCCTGATCTAAAATATCGTTGAATAAACCCGTTGCATTGGCTGCCAAGCCAATAATAAGAAGGAAAACAAAGTGTTTAGAAATTTTAGTTGCACCATCTGTTTGCATGAAGCAAATATAAAGGCAGGTTTAATCCTTCTTCTTATCCTCAAATAATTTATCCTTATCAGTCTTTTGAATTTTATCTCCCTCTTTAATGGTTTTACTAACTAGGTTATAAGGACCACTCACCACTTCTTCCCCTGCTTTTATTCCATCCAGGATTTGTATGTAGTTCAAGTCTTGAACACCTGTTTTTACTTTCACTTTTTTAACAGTTGTTTTTGCAGCATCATACACAAATACCACTTCTTCTAAATCTTCATTAACAATAGTTTGTTTATCAGTAGTATTATTGTCATCAGTTGGTTTGTTATCATCTTTATTGGCAACGGTTGCTGGTTTGCCATCTTTTTTATCTCTTGTTGTTACTGCATTTAAAGGAATACTTAGCACATTTTTCTCTGTTCTGGTTTGTATTTCAGAGCTGGCACTCATTCCTGGTCTGAAAGGAAAACGGCCTTTAACAATTAAGTCTTTATAACTATCAAAAAGTAATCTGATATGTACTTTATAGTTTGTAACATCTGTTGTAGAAGTTGCACCTGTGGTGTTTGGATTAGCAATTTTGTAAACAAGACCTTTGAATTTTCTGTTGCTATACGCATCAACAGTAATTAATGCAGTATCACCAATTTTTACTTTTGGAATATCATTTTCGCCAACATCAACCTGAGCAACAAAACTGTTCATATCTGCAATACGCATCATTTCAGTACCTACATTAAAACTATTACCAGCAACTCTTTCACCTTTTTTAACACTTAACAGACTTACGACTCCATCCATTGGTGCAGTAATGGTTGTTCGGGATAAATCTTTATCGGCTTTTTGTAATTGTGCTTCGGCACTTTTAATACCAGCCTGATTTGTTTTCAATCCTTCTTTAGCAGCACTGTAATTGGCTTGAGCAGATAAATAGGCTTGTTGTGCCTGCTCAAATTCTGCACGGGAAATTACTTTATCTTCTAATAATTTTTTTTGCCTGTTATAGTTAGCCTCTGCCTGATCTAATGATGCTTTTAAAGCACCCATTCCAACATTTGCATTTGAGTATTGTGCCTGTGCTTGTTGCACACCAGCAGATACCTGATCTCTTTGCGATGTATAGATATCGGCATAAATTTTTGCAAGCAATTGACCTTTGTGAACACTATCTCCTTCGTTTACTGTTAGGGCTACAACTTCTCCACTAATATCCGGACTCACTTTTACTTCAACTTCTGGGTATACTTTACCGCTTGCATTTACTGTTTCAGTGATGGTTCTGTTTTCTGCTTTTTCAACAGTTGCTTTAATTCCTTCTTGTTTTCCAAAAACGCCGGCAGATTTCATTGCCACCAATGCAACAATTAAAACAACGATACCAACAATTAGCCAAATTAATTTTTTACTCATACGAATTAGTTTAAACCTCATACAAAAATAGAGGTGTGAATGTTGCTGTAGCGAATATTTTATTGGTGGTTATAGAAAGGTATTAATGGAAAAAAGACTACTGAATTGCATTCACAATTTCTGCTAGCTCGTTATCTATACCAACCCCCTTACCATATTCAACAACACGGCCAGCTTCGGTTCCATCATTTTTTAAAATAATAAAAGTGGGCACATTGGTAATTTTATACTTATCAGACAATCCATCACCACTTTGTTTATCTCTATTTACACCAACGAGTGTAATTTTTCTTTCCGGATATTTACTTTGTTTCACAAGTTTGTAAAAAAGGGGTAGTAAATTTTGTGTGTCTTCGCACCAGGTTCCTCCAAAAACAATCATTTTAAACTTGCCTTTATTGTTCTTAAACACTTCAACTGCATTTACATTGGGTAATGCAACTTTATAATTGGTAGGAAACCATTTGAAAGTAGTATCTGACTGAATAATTGAACGGTTGATAACACCTTGTAATACTTTTTCTTGCTTTGATTCGTGCATGGTATAAAATGTTTTATATGTTGGAGAACAACTTGCAAGAAGTATAACGATGGCGAATATTTTTTTCATTTATAAATTGGCTTTTAATTCTAATAAAAATGACTTTAAATGTTGAAGCGATTCTTGCAGTTTCATTTGCGGATCGGCTCTAAGACGATTGGCTTTTAAATAATCTTTAGCACCTTGTAAACTTAACTTTTTTACCCTTAGTAAATGATAGATTATTTTAAGGTTCTTTATATCATCGGGGGTAAAAAGTCTATCTCCTTTTTTATTTTTTCTAGGCTTTAAAATAGTAAACTCTTTTTCCCAGAAACGAAGTTGTGATGCTGTAACATTAAACCATTTTGCAACCAGGGTTATAGAGTAGTAAAGCTTTTCTTGTAATACTTCTTCGCTTGGAACATCTATTAAATCTGTATCGGCATAGGTTTCGGCATAGGATTTTCTTCCTCGTTTAAGCTTAATAGCTGGAACAACTTTTTCTTGTTTTGGTTTTCGTGGTCTACCTCTTTTTCTCTTTACATCTACTATTTCAACTATAGTTTCTTCAACAATTTCAACTTTTTTTTGATCTAATATTTCAATTATAGTTTCCTCAACAATTTCAGCTTCTTTTAGTTCTCCTATTTCAAGAATAGTTTCTTTAATTGCTTCAACCTCCTTTTGCTCTACAATTTCAAGTATAACTTCTTCAACAATTTTTGCCTCTTTTGGCTCTGCTATTTCTACTTTATTTTCTTTAATAACTTCAACTTCCTTTGAATCTTCTATTATAGGCAATTCTTCTTGCAAAATAATTGCAGGCTTCTCCAAAATTGTTCTTCTATTTTTTGGTGAAGGTGTGGGCTGAATGGGTTGTCCAAATAAATCTAATTGTTGAAAAGACATCGTGTAAAAATAATAGTTTTATCTATTGGTTATGAAATCTTGTGCTTATGGAACAGGGTCATAACCACAACCTCCACCTGGACGACATTTTGAAATTCTGATTGCAGCTAAAATGCAGCCCCTAAAAATGCCATGTTTTTGCAATGCTTCTATTGCATACTGCGAGCAAGTTGGAGTAAATCTGCATTTTGAACCCAGCAATGGTGATATGGCATATTGATATATTTTTATTAAAAAAATAAAAGGATAACCTAATATTCTAAGAAGCGATTTCATCGGTATATCTTTTATTTAGTTTAATCACCACTTGTTTCATTTTATCTTCAACAGCAGCATAATTCTCGGGCATTGTTTTATCAATATATAAAATAAAAAAAGAGAGTTGTTTTTGTTGAATGGTTTCTTGTAAAGGAGCTTTATTAAGCCTGAATCCTTCTCTTAACAGACGTTTGATGCGATTTCTATCAACTGCTTTTGCATAATGTTTTTTGCTTACACCAACACCACAACGTACTTTTTCTGCACCCGAAATATCTGCAAAGAAATAAAATACCTTTAGAGGAAATATCAAAAATGATTTTCCATTTTTAAAAAGTATATCCAGCTCTTTTCTGCTTTTTACTTTCTGAGGCTTACTATATGAAAATTGTTTTATCAAGATTTTATTCGTGCAAAGAAACAAAGAATATTAAAGCTCCATCAGACTTACTTTTTTTGTTGCAACCTCTAATGTGTAATGAATGCCAATTTTTAAAGCATAGTTCTCCGTTTGATGTCCTACAGGAAAATTAAAACAAATGGGAAAATTGTATTCAGCTATATGTTCATGAATAATGTCATACACCGATTTGCCAAAAGGAATTGTTGTGTCTTTTAAATCTGTAAAACCCCCTATAATAAGTGCAGCAAGGTTTTTAAACATGCTGCTTCTTTTTAATTGAATAAACATTCTATCAATATTATAAATGTACTCGCCAATATCCTCAATAAATAAAATTTTATCTTTTGTGTTATAAGCCGACCTGGTTCCCAATGTATGTGCAATCATGGCGAGGTTTCCGCCAATTAACTCGCCACTTGCAACGCCAATTTTATTGAACGAATGTGCATCACAACTATATCTTGCTCTGCCCCCTTTTATTGCTTTTTGCAATGAAGTAATATAGCTGTTTTTATATCCTTCATCATTAAAAGCTGCAGCCATTGGTGAATGAATTGTTGCAACTTTCAATTGCTTATTAATATGACTATGCAGTAATGTAACATCACTATATCCAATAATCCATTTTGGATGTTGCTTGAATTTTATAAAATCAATTGAATCAATAATTCTACTAATTCCATAGCCACCGCGTCCACAAAGAATGGCCTTAATGCTATCATCATCGAGCATTGTTTGCAAATCGCTCAGTCGCTCTGCATCGGTTCCAGAA
>CANGOT010000149.1 GCA_947455425.1 Chitinophagaceae bacterium
GACAATCGTTTTGCAGGAAGAACAAAACATATTACCAACAACAGAACCAATTTTTATTTACCCGACAATTACAGCCTTAACCAAGACAGAAACGATGAAAGAATGGAAAGACTGCAAAATCTAAAATTCAATACAGACTTTACACCCAACAATAAAAACAATTTTTCTTTTGAAGCCATTGGCAACATCGAAGGGCAAGACAATGACGAAACACTCAGCAGCACTACTTATAAGCAAAGTAAAAGTTTCAGCGATGCCAACAGCCGACATTCTTTAGAACTAAAGCGTTCCAAACTTGCCGAGTTTACTTTTAGTTACAATCGTAAATTTATCAACCCAAAAAAATCCTTTGCCATTAGTCTATCAACATCTATCGAGCAAGAACGAGAAAACACAGACATAAACACACAAAACTTAAATGAAGATAAAAGCAATCTTGGCAACCCATCACTACAAAAAACACACAATTATGCCAATGAAAATATTTCAAACGCCATATTAGATTACGCCTTTCCACTCTTTAAAAATGGCATCGTAGAAACAGGCTACAAAGGCACATTTCGCCAAAGCAAAAACGATTACGAAGCATCCGACAAAGTTGGAAACGACTATATCATAAACACAGCAGCAAGCAATATTTTCAAATTCAACGAGCAAGTTCACGCTGCCTATTTACTCTTTCATTCTTTCATTGGCACAGAAGAGAATCCAAAATACAAATACGATATTGGTGTAAGATTAGAACAAGTAAACAACAACGGCAACACACAAACCAACAGCACACAATTTACAAACGAATATTTAAAACTCTTTCCCACAGCAAGTTTCAGCTATTTAATGCCAAACAATCAAACCCTCAAATTAAGTTATGCCAAACGCATAAACCGACCAGATTTAGACGACCTAAACCCTTTTATTGATATTACAGATGCACTCAATCCACACAGTGGAAACCCCTATTTAAAACCCGAAATAATACAAGCACTTGAATTAGGCTACAATAAAGAATGGAAAAATTACAGCCTTTCATCAAGCCTTTTTTATCGCAATGCTCAAAACACCATTCGCAGTTTTCAACAATCCCAAGCCAATGGTGCAGTTCTTCGTTTGCCAGTAAACATAGGCACAGCAAATAGTTATGGTATCGAAAACATTATCACAGCCAAGCCCACAAAGTTTTACGATGTCAATGCAAGTTTTACCCTATTTCAACAAGAGTTAAACGGCAGCAACATAGCCAACGATGCTGTTCAAAACGCATTCAATTGGTATGGCAAACTAATCAACAATTTCAGCATTAGCACTCGTAGCAAACTGCAAATAATAGGCAACTATAATTCAGCACAAACCACAGCACAAGGCAACCTAACTTCTATCTATAATGTGGACTTGGGCTTCCAGCAGAAACTTGGCAAAGGCAATTCACGTTTAGGTTTAATTGTGGTAGATGTATTTAATACCCTAAAAAGTGGAAGCAATAATTACACAAACGATTTCAATAGTTACAAAACTTCAAAAGCAGATACAAGAGCTGTAATGTTAACTTTTGCATATTCTTTTAAATCTGTATTCAAGGAGAAACTTTTAGAGAATAAATTTTCAAAGGAATTTTAAAAATTCATTCTTGTGCGTGTTAATATAAAATCGTTCATTAGAATATTAACTAAAAAAGCACCCCAAATTGGGGTGCTTTTTTTAACTACTTGCTATCTTAAAAACACTTCACAATCGCTTTTAATCCAATCGAAACACAAAAGCTAATAACTGCACCAATAGCAGCAAGAACGCCAGTTTTAGCCAAATTTTTTAAGTGCAAATCATATAAGAATGTTGGCAACGTTTCGCCAACACTTCCAGCTTTGCCCCCTTTGGCGTTCAGTCGTCATTTGTGCAGGTTGCCAGTTTTCTATCGTCCAGCTTTTGGGGTTCGTGCCTTTCATCTGGCTTCCATTGGTTGGTTCGTTTTCGTTTATCCATCTGGTCGTCGCCAGCTTTCAGCACTTCCCTTTTAGGGGGTGCTTTTTTATTTTTTGACCCATTTCATTTGATGATGAATAAAACTACTCATTGAATTTTGACCTGTTTCATTTGATGATTAATTAAACCACTAATTGAATTTTAAGTTATACATTAGGAATACATAACCCACACATAAAAGCAATATGACTGCACCCCTTAATAAGCACAGGGCAAAGCAGGGTAAGCAAATGAAATAAGATGGTTAAAAACGAAAAAAGCCCCAAATTTTGGAGCTTTTAACGCAAGGCTTTTTACAGCTTGATTACTTTGTTTCTGCAGGTGCAGCAGGTTTTACTGGCTCTTCTTCAGTGCTTACTGCAGTTTGAGAAACTGCTGTGATCACACCACCAGCCAAACCCAAATACCCTGCAACGCTTACCAATCCTGCTGGCAATGCCACAGGTGCAGCTACAATAGCACCACCCACAGCTGCCAAAGCCAAACCAATAGCCCTAAGTGTTTTAAACCATTTAGGTGTTGGTGCCTGGATGCGTTCTACTAAATTCAATTTTTCACTTTTCATTTTCAGATTGTTTTAAAATGGTTAATTCAATATTGTGTACTCTCTTTTCCAAATAATCTACTTTTTGATTCAGTAAATCATTGCTGCTTTTAAACTCTGTTTTAATCAGTATGGCCATTGTTTTCACCTCTGTTAAATCCTTTTCCATCCTTCTAAAATCAGTATGAAGCTGTTTGATAAAGTAGGCAACAATGGACAACAACAAACTAATGATAGAGCCAAAAACGATGTTTAAATTGATTGCTGTTTCCATTAGTGTTTGCTTTTAGAATTGAAAATTGTTTTCAATGATGATTTTATTAGTTGGATTACTTGCAACAGCCATCAACTTTGGATAAACTATTTTGTAAGCATCCTTGCTTTGTGTAACGCTGTAATCCCCATTTTCAAAAACAAAACCAAACCCACAAAGTGGGCAGCCGGCAGTTTGTGTAAATGTGTTGCCAACGTGGATATACACATAATCAAAATTGGGTAGCCCATCAATCTCAATCATTCCTTTGTGCATAGCTTCAAACAAGTTTTGATACTTCACATTCATACCACCCCAGGTGTTCACAATAAGCTTATAAATGCCAGTGGGGATAGCTGTTTGCTTTGGTATTTTCACAGCCCTAATTTTATCCTCTAACAAATAGCATTGAAAAATGTCGTTTAAATACAAATGGCTCAGCGTACTATTATTCCCCTGAGCCACTCTGATGATTTTGCTTTCCATAATTAGAAAATTTCTACAATCTGCATACAGTTACCACTTGCAAAAGCATAGTAGTCTGCACCTACTTTTTGTGAAAATTCAATACCTACAACTTGCAACACACTTACATCTGCTGTCATTGCAGGAGCACCAGCTAAAGCTGCTGTGGTTGTTGAACCTGCAAAAGCAACATCAACAGGAATGTAAGCACTGTATGCAACCTTGCTCAATTCATTCAATGCAGCTTCAATAGGCTCATAACTATCAGTAGTTACGTTGTACTGAAAATCGCTAATAACAGCAATCGCATTGATGAAACGGCAATGTGTAGCACCTGATGGAACAGCCAATAAATCCATTGGATTAAAAGCAGGTAACACTAAATCTGCACTGTTACGAGCTGCAAGGTGTGTAGTTGTAAAATCAACATTCACCACGCTATCCAATGACAAATTTTTATCAAAGTCAAACCCTTCAAGGTATTGTCTTTGTGAGGTAATCTCAATTTTACGATAGCCCCTTGCTTCAGTGCCATCTTCTAAATTGATTTTTTTCATTACACTGGTTAATCTTCCAGTTACTTGACTATCTGCCATTGTTCGAATCAATCCAGATAATGAAGTTCTAACTGATTTTCCAGCTTTGGCACAGCCACCAAACTCGTTCATATTTTCTCTGGTTCTTTCAAACTCAGAGGCTGTTTTTACCTGGTCCCCAGTTGGTCCACCAACCATACCAGCAAAGTAGCCATCTTGCCCTTTGATTTTGAAGTGGCGAACATCACCAAGAGTTCCCACATACTTTAAAGCACCTTTCTGTCTTGCCATTTTTTTAATTTTTTAATTGTGAAATAATGATTGCAATTGCACTTGCAAAGTTCAATAAATATCTTTGAATTTATAACACATAAATAATTGTAAATCAATGCAATACAACGCAAAAGCACCTTACAGCGTGGAAACCCATTGGAAAATCGAAGAAGTGTTGGATGGTGATAGCATCATCATTTGCCATCTTTTCACTAAAATGCAAAAAGAGATTCGTCTTTATGGCTTAGATGCACCCGAAGTAAAGTATAACAGGAAGATGAAGGAAGATGAGCAGAAAAGCCAATTACCAGCCCAAATTTTAAGGCAATTGGGTATGCAGTCGTTACACTATGTTTTAAGCATAGCACCGCCACAAACGGCTGTAACCATCATAACTGAAGAAGCAAATTTTTATGATTATTGGAAACGGCAGTTAGGCTATGTAATACTGCCAAGTGGAGAGTGCCTCAATGATTTGCTGTTGCAAAATGGTTATGCAAAAGCTACACACGAATATTATTGTAGTAGGTTAAAGGAAATGCAAGTATTTAACAGGCAGGCACAGCTTGAAAAGAAAGGAATTTACAGCGTAGTAAGTAGTTTTTGATTTGTTGTACTTATGTTGTACCAAATCATAGTACAACACCACAGAACTCAATAAAATCAATGGTTTATAGGTGTGTTATAGATAACCATATGTTAGCTGTAGCCTTGTCTTGTCAACCAGACATAAAATAAACTTCTATTCTTTTCCAACGCTACTTGCTTGTCCAACTCATAATGGTTTTGTCTGTAAGTCTTAAAAGCCCAATAAGAAAAGTAAATACAGAGTAATACAAATAAAGCAAAAGCCAACATTATTGTCCAACCAAGTAAAGTGTCATTTTTTTCGAATGGAATTAAGATTTTATTGTCAATTATAATTTTACTTGGATTGAATATATGATTGTCTTTGAGTCGTTGTTTTTGATATTTAAATTCTATTTCTTTTGAGTTATTTGTTGTGTCAAGAATGCTATTCCAATACTTGTCTGTTACAGGTTTTGTCAATCTAATTGTGTAGGCTTTGTCAAATATATCTATGTCAACACAAGGATAGTAAATATAGCCTTGTCCTTTAGCAAATTCTTTATAATCGTTTCTGTAAATTTTCTTTACAATTCCTTTGTCAACAATTAAGTTGTTCTCTGTAATTAAAAAGTCTGGTAATAGAATTACAAACAATAAATACAAAAGAAATATTGTGAAGATTGGCAAAGCAATTAGCATTGCTCTGATACGAATATATTTTTCATAACGTCTCACAGTGGTTGTCAAAAAAGGTTACAGCTAACGAAAAAGGCTTGGCGTTGTTGGGGAATTAGTATTCCGTCTGCCCATTACCAAAGCCCAATGATTGCAATATTGCTGATGTTTTATTCATAAGCCAAATTTATAACGTCAAGCTCGAACTGAAGCACAATAAAGAACAAAAGCTGAGGCAATATTCATCAAGCCCCAATAATGCCAAACCTAATGTTGTGTGCAGCCCATTTTAGTCTTGCAAGAGTTTATAAATTAAAAGTCCTCGAATTGCATATTCAAGTATATTTTTTGCTCTTGAAAATGGTATTTTATTGTCTTTATCTGTCGAAGTTGTGTAAGTATGGCATACAAGTTCACTGTCAAAAATTTTGAATATAAAATTGATACGTAAGTACTTTACAGTGGTGTCAAGCGATGTACCAATAGAGGTGTTGTAGTCAAATTTATTTAAGACATTTTTAAGTTCTCTGCGTATCTCCTGCTTAGAGTATAACATATTCAAAGTTGTCAAATAATATGTAAACATTGAACTATCAAAATATGAAGCTCCCAAATTGTTAAAAATGTGTGGTGTCAATATTTTAATAGCTTGCTTAATATTCTTAAGGTCTAAATAGCATTGAGATTTTTTATATTGTCTTGGTATAAAGTCAATGTAATAAGCATTACCACAAAACTCTAATTTATCTTTATATTTTGTATCTGCCGAATCATAATATGCCAATGCTCTCGAATAGTCTTTTCTATACTTATAAATGTCACCAACTTTCTCTGCAGCCTTGTCGCAAAGAAAGTTTTTAGATTCATCTGTTGAGTCAAACTTATTAAGTATAGACAAGTAATATTTAAGGCTACTGTCATCGTATGATTTAATTCTAAAAAAATAGTTAAAATCGTCCATTATTTGTGAATAGGAAGTTGTAACTAAACTTAGTAATAATATTGTAAGGAGCTTTTTCATTTGGGTTGCACACAACGAAAAAGGCTTGGCGTTTGTTGGGGAATTAGAATTCCGTCAGCCCATAAC
>CANGOT010000150.1 GCA_947455425.1 Chitinophagaceae bacterium
TTAGTTTCATCGTGAGCCTTGCTTGCAATTTCCAACATTTAATCGGTGATTTAACGGCGAAAATATTGCAAACAACTTATAGTTGAACTTTTGGTTGTATGTTTTATATAAATTAACTGACAAAATGCAATCTTCAAAACAATTGCAATTAGATGGAATCGTGCTAAAATGACAGCAAAAAAACCTTTGCAATGATGAATCAGAGATAATTTAGTGCTGTTAGCTATATGAAGATGAAATACTGATTAAATATGTTTTAATTTGATGCACAAATTCTGCATCGTGGTTCATAAATATCTTTTTCTCCCAATAGCACCTGACCTTCTTGTGCAGTTTTTCGGTAACTAATATTGGCGATATGTCCACATTTCACACAAATAGCATGAAGTTTAGTAATATAATCGGCTTTGGCAAGCAAATTAGGCATTTGTCCAAAAGGGTTACCAAGATAATCCATATCTAATCCTGCTACAATAACACGAATACCCTGTTTAGCAAGGGTCTCGCAAACATTAGCAATTTCAGCATCAAAGAATTGAGCTTCGTCAATACCCACAACATCAACATTATTTGCCATGAGTAAAATGTTCTGAGAACTAGATACAGGTGTGCTTTGAATGGCATTGGAGTCGTGACTTACTACATTAACCTCATCGTATCTGGTGTCTATAGAAGGTTTGAATATTTCTACTTTGAGGTTTGCAATTTTTACACGTTTTAAACGACGAATTAACTCTTCCGTTTTTCCACTAAACATACTGCCACAAATAACTTCAATCCATCCACGCCTCTCACCACTAATATTGGGTTCAATAAACATATAAATAAAAAATAAAACTTAATAAATGTGCAATTAGCTATTGCTGTGCAAACCTAATTTGTTTTAATATAAGTCTGCAAAACATTTTTGTTTATTAATATTTATTCTTTGAAAATCCACAAAAACATCAGAACTAGGTTTTAACTATATATTTGTTCCATATTTATTTATAATGGAATACAATACAGGGAGAAATTATCTGAGTATGAGGGAATATGGCAGACATATTCAAAGGATGGTTGAATATGTTCTTACAATTGATGATAAGGAAAAACGTAATCAACAAGTAAAAGTAATTATTGAATTGATGGGCTTATTAAATCCTCATTTGAAAAACGTTGAGGATTTCAGGCATATGCTATGGGATCATTTATTTTTCATCAGCGATTTTAAGTTAGATGTTGATAGTCCTTACCCAATTCCAGAAAAAGCTACTTATAAAATTAAAACCCAACCTATGGGCTATCCTAAACGTTACCCAAAATATTCTCATTTGGGAAAAAATTTAGAGATGGTTGTGGATAAGGCGTTGAAAGAAGAAGATGCAGAAAAGAGAGTGGGTTTTGCAAATTCTATAGCCTACTATATGAAATTGAGCTATAGCAATTGGCATAAAGAGTTAGTGCAAGACGAAGCGATAAGAAGTGAACTAGACAATATTACCAACGGGCAGTTAGAGTTTAATAACTCACCACATATTAAACTACGAATTCAACCAGAAAGAAGTGGAGAGTTTGGTGGAAGAAATTCTAATAATGGGCCGCGTCGTCAGCAAAGTTTTGGAGGAAGACCGGGAAACAATAGCAGAAATACTGGTAGTGGTGGTGTAGCAAGGAATAATAATAATAACAGAAATCGCCCAAACGATAATAGAAATGGAGCGAGTGCTGGTAACGCTAATGGAAGAAACAACCCAAGCAACAGAAACTTTAAGAAGAGATTTTAATTGATATTGATTATTACAATAGGGTATATGAATAACTTAAACAGTCATTCATACACCCTATTTTATTTTTCGCCTAATTTTTCTAATACATAAAAAACAGCAGGGCAGAAGGTGGAATTTTTTTGAGTTAATGCAGGTCTTTTTATTAAAACATCTTCATCCGTATACGGAAATCTTTTGCAATCGGAAGGACGCTCTTCGTAAATAGTACAAAAATTGTCTTCTCCTAAAAAAGGACAGGGGGCTGACTTTGCAACATAATCTCCATCTTCATCCAGGTTTAAATAAGTATCTATAAAAACACTTTCTTTTAGTTTTAAGTGTTTGCTAATGCGTTTTACATCGGGTGTTTTAAACCTTGGCGAATAATTTTTGCAACAGGCAGCACAAGCCAGGCAATCAATTTTATTAAAAGCTTCTTCATGCAGCTTAGGCAATTGCTTTAACACTTTGTTCTTATTGGGATTCTTTAAAAAGTGTTTGTATTGCTTTTGATGATCGGCACTTTGTTGTTGCCAATTTTCTAAATTAATTTCAGCCATTGCAGCAAAATAAATGTTTATTCGTTTAAGTTGTCAATCGTTACATTATTTTTACCGCCTTATGTGGATGATTTGTAAAAAAGAATGGCAACAGTTTTTTAATAGCATTACAGGATATGCCGTTATTGGCGTATTTCTTTTACTGAATAGTTTATTGCTATTTGTATTTCCCGATACCAGCATCTTGCAATTTGGTTATGCTTCTTTATCAACTTTCTTCGATTATGCACCTTGGGTATTATTGTTTTTAATACCAGCTATTACAATGCGTAGCTTTCCCGAAGAATACAAAGTGGGTACTTTTGAATTACTAAAAACGCTACCCTTAACTGAAGCAAAAATTGTTTGGGGAAAATTCTTTGGATGCGTGTTAATCGTGTTGACAGCTTTATTGCCAACATTAGTTTATGGACTATCAATTGAAGCACTCAGTAGTAACACGGGTATTGATATTGCTGCAACTTCAGGAAGTTATATTGGGTTGATATTTTTAGCAACTGTATATACCGCAGTGGGTATTTGTGTGGGTAGTTATACCAACAATACCGTTGTAGCTTTTATAGCATCGGCATTTGTTTGCTTTCTTTTATATAATGGGTTCGATGCTATGAGTAAATTACCTATGCTAAAGGGTACCTATGATTATTTTGTAGAAATGCTGGGGATTAACTTTCATTATAAAAGTATGAGTAGGGGGGTGATAGATACCAGAGATGTACTGTATTTTACTGGTCTGATAGGAGCATTATTATTAATTACGCAAAGAAAAATTTCACTTAAAAATTAATTTCTGTTTTCTCTGTTTATGAGAAGTAGGATGGAGACTTATGAAAATATTACAACATAAATATTGGTGGATTGCTTTAGTGCTAGGTTTTGGTGCATTGCTTTTTTTGTCGGCAACAGTGCACACCAAACTCGACCTAACAAAAGAAAAAAGATTTTCTATTAGTAGTGCTACAAAAGATTTATTAAATAATCTGGACGATAAAGTTGAAGTGCAGGTTTTTTTAACAGGCAACCTTAGCTCGGGCTTTAGAAAATTAAGTCTGGCCACCGAAGAATTGCTTGCAAATTATAGAGATGTAAGCAATGGTAAACTTTCTTTCAGATTTAAAAGACCCGGTGAAGGCTTGCCAGATACCATTAGAGCCATGTTGTATGATAGTTTATTGAGTATGGGTATTAAACCATTTAATAACGAACTCAATAGGGCAGAAGGAGAGAAGACTGAGCAAACTATTTTTCCTGCTGCTTTAGTAAGGTATAAAGGCAAGTTAAAAGCGGTGGATTTAATGAGCGGAAAAAGTGGGCAGGATGAAGAAAGTAGTTTAAACTTCAGCGAAGCATTATTAGAGTTCAAGTTCGATGATGCTATTGATAAACTCACTAAAAAAGATCACCCCATTGTGGCTTATGCTGTTGGTAATGGCGAACCTTATAACCCAACAGTACAAGACCTTTTAACTACTTTAAGCAAGAATTACAGAACAGGTATTTTTGACTTAAAGACAGGTATTTTAAATGCCGATACTATTAAAACACTTATCATAGTAAAGCCCTCATCTGCATTTACCGAAAAAGACAAAGTAAAGATTGATCAGTATATAATGCAAGGTGGAAAAGTGATGTGGTTTGTTGATAGATTGTATGCCGAGTTTGATAGCTTATTGCGAAGCCGAACAGACTTTGTTGCATTTGATAAAAACTTAGAACTGGATGATATTTTCTTTAAATATGGTGTAAGAATTAATAGCGATTTATTGCAGGATCTGAATTGTGCAAAACAGCCTTTGATTGTAGGTAATGCTGGTGGTCAGCCACAAATAGAAAGAATCCCTTTTCCTTATTATCCTTTATTATCTAGCCCTACAGGACATCCTATATCAAGAAATCTCGATCATGTTTTAAGTATATTTCCTTCAAGCATCGATACGGTGAGAGCAAATGGAATTAAAAAAACTATTCTGTTGGCTTCAGATACCAATAGTAGAACTATTAGCACCCCCAATCTGGTAAGCTTGCAAAGTGTCAAAGGCGATGAAGATTTAAAGAGCTTCAGAAAAAGTTTTGTTCCAGTAGCCGTTTTGTTGGAAGGGAAATTCAATTCCCTGTATGCCAACAGATTTACCCAAGCTGCAAAAGATACGGCTGCAACATATACAGGTGTTCCGTATATAGCAGCTGCAATAAAAGAGAGCAAGCAAATTATTGTAAGCGATGCAGATATTGTTACCAACATCATTACCCAGTCTGACGGAGCTTTACAAATGGGCACACAGCAGTTCGAAAATTACACGTTCGCCAACAAAGAATTTCTTTTAAATTGTCTTGATTATTTAGTGGGTAATGCTGCTATTATTGAAACGCGTAATAAGGACCTTACTTTAAGGTTGCTCGATAAAACAAAGGTGAAAGAGGAAAAAACATTTTGGCAGGCACTTAATGTTGTGTTGCCAATATTAATACTTTTAATACTAGCGTTTATAATGCAATATTTTAGGAAAAGAAAATATTCAATGTAGATGTTTGAACACAGATTCGCAGATTATAAACAGGCAAATTTGCTACTATAATTAATCGTAAATTTAAAATCTTTAAATCGTAAATTGTAATGTCTTCTCATCAAATTGTTTATATCGTTTTTGGCTTTGTAATAGCACTTGCATTACTATTCGATTTGGGCTTGCTCAATAAAAAAAATCAAACAGTCAGTATAAAAACTGCATTCATACAAACATTGTTTTGGGTAGTGCTGGCATTAGGTTTTTTTGTATTTATGTGGGTAGAAGAAAGTAAAACCGCTGCTGTTGAATACATTAGTGCTTATTTAATGGAGTGGAGTTTAAGTATCGATAATATTTTTGTTTTCATTCTTATTTTCACTGCTTTTGGGGTGAAAGAAAAGTATTATGGCAGGGTGTTGCTCATTGGAATTTTAATGGCCATTGTATTTAGAATTTTGTTTATCACGGTGGGTGTGTCGCTTGTTCAAAAGGCCGAGTGGGTGTTGTACATTTTCGGAGTATTTCTTGTTTACACCGGCTATACCATGTTTATAGCTGATGAAGAAAAAGAGTTTAAACCACACGACAATAAAGTCTATAAATTCTTAAAGCGTTTTTTGCCGATTACCCTTGAAGATCATAATGGAAAATACATTGTAAGGCAACACGGCAAACCATTGTATACTATTTTGTTTGTGGTAGTCATTATTCTTTCTGTTACAGATTTGGTTTTTGCATTAGACTCTATTCCTGCTGTAATGGGTATTTCACGAGATCCATTGGTTATTTATACCTCCAATATTTTTGCAGTATTGGGTTTGCGTAGCTTATTCTTTTTATTAAAAGGAGCTGTCAATAAATTTCATTATCTGCCACAAGGAATTGCTGTGGTACTGATATTTATTGGGTTGAAAATGTTGGGAGAGCATTTTGTAGAAGAATGGGTTTCTAAAAACACTATGACATTTATTTCTCTGGCAATGATAGTAGTTTGCATTGCAGGTTCTATCATTTATTCTATGTATCACATTAAAAAAGCAAAGTAGTGTGTTGATTGCCACTTAGCAATCTTGCAAGGTATCATATTAATAACAATTTATGAGGCTTAGTGTCAGTGCAATACTATCTATTTAACATTTTCCCATCGATGTAGTTGGAGCAAGTAATAGAAAATAGTCGGTAACACAGAAAGAACGCGATTTAACTAAAAAGCCTCCATTTGTTAAAAAACATTGGAGGCTTTTTTATCCCCACAAACAAAATACTTCATCTCAATATAAACTACATTCCCCTACTTTTGCCAACTACAAACAATCGTTAGTTTAATCATTATGTTTCGTAAACCTTGGTGGAAAATATTAAGTTTCGTACTGTTAGTTTATACCTGCATAGCAGGTTTTCTAATTACAGTTCCTGAACCAAAAGGTGTACCCCTTCAACAAACGATTCGTAATTTGTTTTTTCATGTTCCCATGTGGTTTGGAATGATGGTATTGTTTTCTGTTTCTGTTTTATACTCCATTAAATATCTGCAAAATCCATCTATCGTCAATGATGCAAA
>CANGOT010000151.1 GCA_947455425.1 Chitinophagaceae bacterium
AGCTTTATAATCTCCCAATGGATTATTGTTTGTTTGTGCTTTATCAAACTCTGCAAATACTGCATGTTTTACAGTATCAATTGCTATATCGCAAGGTTCAATTCCATAGAACCAGCCACGCCAAAACCAGTCTAAATTTTCACCAGTTGCATCGTTCATTGTTCTGAACAAATCGGCAGGTGTTGGATGTTTAAAAGCCCAACGTCTTGCATATTCTTTAAATCCAAAATCAAATAACTTTCTTCCAACAACTGTTTCGCGAAGAATATTTAATCCTGTAGATGGTTTGCTGTAAGCATTATTACCCATAGAAATCAAATTCTCTCCATTAGTCATAATGGGTTCAAGTTGTTCTTTAGGCAATTTCATATAATCAGTTATTGTGAATGCTGGCCCACGACGAGATGGAAATTTGTTATCCCATAATTCTTCAGTTAAATATTCTACAAATGTGTTTAATCCTTCATCCATCCAAGTCCATTGACGTTCATCGCTGTTGATGATCATAGGAAAAAAATTATGCCCAACTTCATGAATAATTACGCCAAGCATTCCATTCTTAGTGGCTTCAGAGTAAGTGCCGTCTTTTTCTGTTCTGCCATAATTAAAACAAATCATTGGATATTCCATTCCATTAGCTGCTTCAATACTTTGTGCAACAGGATAGGGATATGGTATCGTAAATTTTGAGTACGTTTTTATTGTATGAGCTACAGCTTTAGTGCTATATTTTCTATACAGATGATATGCTTCTTTTGGATAAGCACTCATACACATTACTTTCTTACCTTCAACCATTGCTGGCATTGCATCCCAAATAAATTTTCGAGAACTACCCCAAGCAAAATCTCTCACCATATTTGCAGTGAAAGTCCAAGTTTTTTTTGTTTTACTTTTTGCTTTCTCAGCAGCAGTAGCTTCTGTTAAAGTAACTATTTCAACCGGTTCTTTTGAATGTTTTGCTTTTTCCCAACGAGCTTGTTGTGCAGTACTTAAAACATTAGAATAATTATTACACTCACCAGTTGCCATTACCACATGGTCAGCAGGCACCGTCATTGAAACTTTAAAGTTACCAAAGGTTAGTGCAAATTCTGAACCTCCGGTAAATTGATGATTTTGCCAACCTTGATAATCGCTGTATACACACAATCTTGGATACCATTGCGTCATAGTAAAAAGATAGTTATCCTCTTCTGTAAAGTGTTCATAACCACCTCTACTAAATTCTGCCATTCTATCTGGAATTTTATAACTCCAATTGCATTTAAAAGTAAATGTTTGTCCAGGTTTTAAGGGATTAGGCAAATCAATACGCATCATAGTTTTATTGATGGTATAATTCAATTTATTTCCTGATGCATCAGTTAACAAACTTATTTTATCACCATAACCATTATCTGTTTTTGCGGCTTGTATTTTTGCAAGTGCAGCAATATTCATCGTACTACCTAGATTACTACTACCTTGATAATTTGCATTATTCACAGTGCTGTGTTCATTTTCGTCAAGCTGCAACCAAATGTATTTTAATATATCTGGACTATTATTATAATATGTAACAGTTTCTTTTCCAGTTAATGTTAATTTCTTCTCATCCAATTCACATTTAATATCATAGTCGCAGCGTTGTTGCCAATACTTATTTCCAGGTGCACCACTTGCTGTTCTATACTCATTAGGTGTTGGTAAAATTGTTCCTAAAGCTTCAAACTTATTACCATGATTACTTGTTGGATTGTTCATAATGTTTTGTGCTGTGGAAGCCGTAGCCATTATGATTAAAAGAAATGTTGTTATTCTCTTCATACTTATGTTTTCGATTTTAAAAAAGCAGCGTCTATTTTAGTAAAGAAACAAAAATAGGGAAATAAAGATGTTTTCGTTTTGTTGTTGTGAGAAGTGGTATTTAAAGACATAAATCTATAAAAAATAAATGCTAATTTGGCAAAGGCAAATATGCATATTTATAAATCTATGTTTCTAGCGAAAAAAGGCTACTACTTTCTTTTTTTCTTAGCATTTTTATAATGGGCAACAATACCTACTACCTGAGGATGCTGCAAAACATTTGGATTAATATCTATTAATTTTTTTAAGAACTTGGGTGCTAAACTCATAGCATTTTCTAGTTGCAAAAGGGCTTCTTTATTTTTATTTTGTGCAAATAATATGGCAGCATAATAGAACAACAAGACAGGTTTATTATTAGTGTAATGTAATGCAGCAACACATCTTTCATTGGCTTCTGCTAATTGATTTGCTTTTAGTAAACATTTAATTAGTGCTTCCCAGCCAGAAACATTTGTAGGACGATGCAACACCACTGAACCAAAATACTGAGTTGCTTCTTTAAATGCTCCCAGTTGCATTTTACAGTCACCCATTGCTAAGTTAAATTCTTTGTTATTTCTGCCAAAACGCAAAGCATTTTCCAGATGCTTTATTGCCATTTGCCATTGTTCTTCTTGCATATAAGTTGTAGCAATCTTATAGTGCAGTTTTGCATCTTCATTATTTAAATGAACAGCTTTCTTATAATTAAAACGGGCTTGTGCAATATTGCCAAGTCTATGATAACAGTGTCCAATAGCTTCATAAATAACTTCTTCAGGTCTAGATAATTCCAGCACTTTTTCCAACACCTCAATTGCATCTTTATACTTGCGTAAACGCAAGTAGGCATCTCCCATATTACGATAAGCATAGTCGAACTTCTCATCTATTACAACAGCATATTGATAAGCATCAATAGACTTTTCATAAAGTTTTAAGCCCTGATAAGCTGTACCTAAATTAAACCAAGCTATTTCATTGTATGGAAACTCATCAATAATTTGTTGGTGAATTTTGATACTCTCTTCATATCTGCCCGTGAAATCGGTCCAAAAACAAATTTTATATAAGGCTTCTTCATTATTTGGGTCAACTTCTAAAACCCAAATTAAGCAATCAAATACTTTATCAAATTTTTCATAATCATCATAAACATCTGCTAAATCAAACAACATATCAATCTTCTCTTCTCCATCGAAAAGTTCCAATGCTGCTTCTAGTATTTCTGCAGCTTCAGGCTGTCTGTCTAATGCAAGGAGTGCATCTGTTTTTAAGATATATAAACTAATATTTAAGTTATCGTAAACTGCAGCTGTTTCTAGCAATTCAAGAGCTTCAAGGTATTTTCTGGTTGCAATTAAAATATCCGCTTTTCTAAACATAAGTTCAGAAGAATAAGGAAATTGTTCTAATCCAATTTCAGCTGCATTTAGAGATTCAACAAGATTTTCGTTTTCATCAAAATAATCAATCAAAACTATAAAAGCATCTTCTTCTAAAAAACGATGTTGCTTTCCTAATTTTAAGTTTTGGTAATCAAGCAAAAGTTGCTTCATTTCCTCTTTACCGTTATGAGATGGTTGATGGTTCATAAAATTGGTTTATTAAATGTAGGGAACTTGACAATTCAAAACATCAATATTGAAAACTTTCTTAATTTATTCTGGGTAGTTGTTAATAAATATTTTGTTAATATTTAATAAAGTACTTATTTTTGATTCAGTGATAAGAAAAAACTACATAAAAAAAGGACTTGCACTAATCATACTTACTATGGTTGTTCCTTTTGCATTTGCCTCTTTTACACTTAGTGGTACGGTTGGAGAAAAGGCAAAGAGCAATAAATATTCACTTAAAAATATCAGCCGCTATTCTCAAAAGAGTTTCTCTCTTTCTTTATTGAGAACTAACTTGCAGAATAATGGTTCACTTTTAATTGCACCCAAAAGCAATTCTGGTTTTAATTCTTTTATTCAAATTGAAAGGGGAAATACAACATATATTGTACCTTTTAACTACAAAGTAAAAGTTCCTAAGTTTAAAACACCTACTCCTAATAATTAATTAAGTATTCTATATCCTGATGTGGGTATATCAAACTTCGATGTTTGTACTGGACTAAGATTTATTTTTGTTGCAGTATACTTAATTTGTTTTCCATCTTCTACTGTTTCATATTCCAGAACGAGGCCAGGAACATCTTTAAATTCATATTCAAATTCTTTTACAGAGGGTATTATAGCTGTTGCATAAAACACTGTTACAACGTTTCCTTCTTTTGTTTGTAAAGTGGCTTTTTTACACTCATAACCAAGAATATTTTTAGTATCACTTAGTAAGTTGATATTAATTCCATCAAATTTTTTATTTTTTTCAAGCCATTGAGATTTGGTAAGTTTGGTCATAATTTTATTATTTCCAAATTCTCTAAGTACTACTGCATTACCTGATGTTTTATCGTAAAATATAGTTTGAGAAAGGGAAGAACTGATGATATCTGTTCTACTATCGTTTCCTTTAATATAAACAATTTTTTTTGTTGCTGCCATTGGATTGGCATTTGAAGAATCAGTTGTAATTGAATAATTAATGGTACACTCTGCAACAGTTCTTTGTTGTGCATTTAACTGTAGAAAAAGAAATAAGATTAACCCAAAGAAAATAATAATTTTTTTCATTTTAAAATATGTTTATTTCAGTATCAGAAATATCGTGCCATAGATTCACTTAATTTTTTGTTGCAAATTTCAACCACTCTTTCACAGCTTTGCAATCTTTAAATTCTTTATCAATAGTGATATAATAGTTTGGCAAATGCTCTTTAAACCAGGCTTCTAACTTGCTGAGCTTCTTTTCTTCAACAGCTCTTAAAGAAAGTTTATTGTAATCGTCTTTTAGATTTTCACGATGGGGTTCTGTTCTATTTTTAAAGTAAACTAATCTTACTTTCTTTTGCCCACGTTCATCTGTAAAAACCTGAGGAACTGAATATTGACCTGGTTTCATATTTTTTAAAAGCAATACCAAGTCTTTATCTAATTGATCTATTGTTAAAAAATTATTTCCATCTCTGTTACTAATTTGTCCTCCGGTATTCTTACTATTTTCATCATCCCCATATTTATTTAAAGCATCGCCAAATGCAATATCCTTTCTTAATAATTCAGCCTTAACAGAATCTAATTTATTGGTAGCTAGTTTTATTTCCTCTTCAGTTATTGCAGGAATTTTAAGTAAGTGTCTCACAACGGCATCATCGCCAGTACGACTTACTAATTGAATGATATGGTAACCAAATTTTGTTTTAATAACATTTGAAACTTGTCCTTCTTTTAGCTTGAAACAGGTTGATAAAAAAGTAGGATCCCAGAATTTATCGTTTCTATTAATACTGTATTGACCACCAGTTTCTTTGCTTCCGGGATCATCTGTATATAATTTGGC
Source organism: Chitinophagaceae bacterium (assembly GCA_947455425.1). Taxonomy (GTDB): domain Bacteria; phylum Bacteroidota; class Bacteroidia; order Chitinophagales; family Chitinophagaceae; genus CAIVPM01. The sequence continues at coordinate 5,281 of CANGOT010000151.1, forward strand.
CAATTGTTCAAACTTTTTTGTACCGTTTTCTATTTGTCTTTTATAATCATACAACTGTTTCATTACATACTCATCCACACTTTTGTTTGACTTTGGAATAGCTATAATTTGTAATAGTTCTAATTCGCTTTCGTAATAAGCTAAACTATCTTTTGGTATTTTCTCAAAATAAGCTCTTACTTCATTAGGCGTAATTTTAGTATTCTCAGTAATTTTAGCACGCATGGCATCTGCTAATTTTCTTTCTTTAAATACTTGTCTAAAATCTTCTTTAATTTGATAGACAGTTTTGCCGGCAACTTCTTCTAGCACTTGCTGAGAGCCATATTCGCGAATAAATCCACGGATCTGATTATCCAAAGCGGCTTCAATTTCATCTTCACTAATAGGCAAAGAATCTTTCTCGGCTTGTAACACCAAAGCTTTTTGTATTAACTGACCTTCTAAAAAAGCACATTCCGGATTGGGTGGTAAACTTGCCTCCTGCCCCTGACGTTTGTAATCGCTAATTGCATTATAGATATCTGAACGAAGAATTATTTTATTTCCTACCTGAGCAACAATTTTATCTGCAATTACTTTTTGGGGTTGTGCAAAACAAATTGTTGAAATTAAAAGAAAAGATACCGTACAAAGTTTTTTCATCATCATATAATTATGGCGGTAAAAATAGTTGTTATGAAGTTGCAAATGCTGCTACACAAAAATTTTAACAAAAAAGGTTGAAATAATTTTATTTAAACGTTTTCAATTCAAAACAATGAAATACTGTTTTCATTTTATTTTTTGTAAAAAACAAAAAAACTGTACCATCAGCATTTGCTATTTGTCATTCTAAACATTTGCAAACTGGCCTCAAGTCTATTTCACGATATTGGCAGAAAACATGCAAAATCGACAGATATGGAAGAAAAGTAAACCAACTTGGGGTAAAAAGATAAACTCCAACTACATCTTAACCGTACTTTAAAAAAAAGTATTGCTATCTTGTTGTTAAAGTTAACCATACTTTATAAAAATGTTTACTTAACATCAAAGACAAGTTAAGTAAATATTTTTCTTGTTTTTAA
>CANGOT010000152.1 GCA_947455425.1 Chitinophagaceae bacterium
ACAAAAAGGCAAAAAAATTAACGACAGTATCTGGCATAAAACAGGTAACATTAAACTCGTTAATCAACTGGGTGATACTGTTTCTTTATATGATATTAAGAACAAAACAATTGTAATTGATTTGTTCTTTACGCGTTGTGCAAGTATTTGTCCTAGACTTACACGTAGTATGCTAAAACTACAAGAATCCTTTAAAACTGGTGGTGAAGCCAGATTAAAAGTTGATACTTCGGTGGTACAGTTTATCTCTCTCTCTATAGATCCTGAAAGCGATAGTGTTCCTCAATTAAAAAATTATGCAGATAACTTTGGAATAAATCCAGATAATTGGTGGCTATTAACTGGTAATAGAGATAGCATTTATAAATTCATTTTTGAAGAATTAAGAATAGATAAATTAAGTAAAGACCCTGTTGATAAGGACTTTGCTCACACAAGTAGATTTGCTTTACTTGATAAAAACTATCAAATGCGTGGCAGACTTGGACAAGCTTATGATGGTTTAGATTCAACTTCGATGGGTGTTTTAGCCAGAGATATTGGTTTACTGATGATGGAGAAAGACAAAAAGAAACCATCTACCATTTTTACAGAAATCATTAGTTTAAGTTGGCTCTGGCTGGTAATTGCCCTTATAATCGCCATATTTATGTGGATGTTGAATAAAGGCAGAAACCAGTACTAGAAGTAATCATCTACCTTTTACTTCATATTTTTTGGGTTACCTTTTTTTTGTTTCCGTATTAAACGACAGTAGAACATTAGTTTGAAAATACGTATTGCATTGCCGTAGAAAAACTATTGTAAATTTAAAAACAAAAAAATGATTCAAAAAACTTACTTCAAAACAAAAGACTATTGTAAAGTAAAGTTCTCAATTGAAAACGAAACAGCCGAAAAAGTTGCTATCTTAGGTTTAAACAATGACTGGAAAAATTCTATTGAATTAAATAAGAAAAAAGACGGAAGTTTTGTTACAGAAGTGAACTTACCTAAAGATTCTATTCACGAGTTTAAATATTTAGTAAACGAAGTAGAATGGATTAATGACACTGCTGCAGACAGATTTGAGCCAAATGCTTATGGCGAAACAAACAGTGTTATAACCCTGTAATATAAAATTAACATTATTTACAAGACCGATTTAAGCATGCTTAAATCGGTCTTGTAATTTATTAAATATATTAAAAGTGAGTTTTTTGGTATGTTTGCCAAATGAAAAAAGCAAGAATTTATATAATATTTTTTGTTCTGTTAGTGTTATGTTTTTGGGTAGCATTAAGTAGATATACCAATTGGTTTAGCCAAAGCAGGTTATCAAAAAGAAGTACAGTTCAGCCCTTTCAATTTAAAGACCAGGATGGTGCGATTTTTACCAATGCAGATATGTTGGGTAAGGTTTGTGTGGCAGAATATTTTTTTACAACTTGCCAAGGAATTTGTCCTAAGATGAATAAAAATATGAAAGAAATTTATGAAGCTTTTAAAAACGAAAAGGAATTCTTAGTTGTATCTCACACTTGCCAACCAGAAGTTGACTCTGCACCATTAATGAAAGCATATTCAAAAAAAATGGGAGCTGATAATAGAAATTGGGTTTTTCTAACGGGTAGTAAAGAGAAACTTTATAATATGGCTAGGTATAGCTACGGATTAGATGATCCCAAAAATGCAGTTGCAAATATTTCTGACGACTTCATTCATACACAATTCTTTGCTTTAATTGATAAAAATGGAAATGTTCGTGGTGGGGTTTATGATGGCTTGAAAAAAGATGAATTAGAAAAATTGAAGGATGATATCAGGGGTTTATTAAAAGAAAAAAACACCACTAATTTCAGAGGTGTTTTCAATAATTAATTTTACCGCTAAATTGATTATTAGTATTTTTTTTGTTTAATAAAGATATAACCACCTTTTATTGCTCCCCAAACTTGCTTGTCATTTTTATCCCAACCTCTATCCCAACTTATAAGTTTATCTGTATAAACTGTTACTTCACTGGTAGCATAAGTGGCTCCACGTAAACTACTTAAACATTCTTTTCCTGGGGTAGAGCCGCCATATGTACGATTCTGTTTTTTGTGCAAGAAAATACCACAGCCTTGTCTATCTATCAAAGAATCAGTTGTAATGCTTTTTAATTTTAAAATATCTTTCCAACCTCCAATATATTGGGCAGGATTTTTAACTTCATACACTTTACTAACTATAGTTGTATCATCTTGAATGTATAAATGATAAACTCTTTGACGATAAGGTTTTTGCTGCATTGAAGCCATTGCTTGTTCTACATAAAACCAATATCCATCGCTACTTAAAGAAATTGGTTTCATTCTTAGCGTTATATTAAAAAATGCAGAATCATCCTTAGATTGTTGTTCACTACTAAACTCTCCAGCCATTGTTTTATATAACTTCTTTAAATCTTTTTGTTTAATTTTTTGAGATTGAGAAAAGGAACTTGATACAATTAGCATAAAAACAATTAATAAAAACACTTGTTTCATAGACTATTTTTTAAAATAAAACCTCCGAAAAAAAAATTCTTTCCGGAGGCAATTTGTTTAGAAGATTATATAAACTATTTTTTCATTTCAGTATAAAACTGATGGAAATAAGGAATCGTTTCAATACCTTTATAGTAGTTAAAAATATCATATTTTTCATTCGGACTATGTAAGTTATCGCTATCTAAGCCAAAGCCCATAAATACAATTTTAATTCCCAATTCTTTTTCAAACAAAGCACAAATAGGGATACTACCACCACCACGAATAGGAATAGGCTCTTTACCAAAAGTAGCAAACACTGCTTTTTCAGCTGCTTTGTATTCTATGCTATCAATAGGTGTTAAATAAGGCTCGCCTCCATGATGTTCACTTGCATTTACCACCACACCTTCTGGAGCAATACTTACAAAATGCTTTAATAGCATTTCAGTAATTTTAGTGCTATTTTGATTAGGCACTAAACGCGTACTGATTTTTGCAAATGCTTTTGATGGCAAAACAGTTTTAGCACCTTCACCTGTATAACCTCCCCAAATACCATTAAGCTCCAGTGTTGGACGAATGCCTGTTCTTTCATTTGTAGTATAACCCTTTTCACCCCAAAGAGAATCAACACCCAAATCTGCTTTGTATTCTGCTTCATTGAAAGGAACTTTACTCATTTTTTCTCTATCTTCTGCACTTGCTTCTAATACATCATCATAAAAACCAGGGATGGTAATATGGTTATTTTCATCGTGGCAAGAGGCAATCATTTTTGCCAGCATTGTAATTGGATTTGCAACAGCACCACCATACACGCCACTATGTAAATCTCTGTTAGGTCCTGTTACTTCTACTTCAATATAGCTTAATCCACGTACACCCACATCAAGGCTTGGGTTTTCCATACTCAACATGCTACTATCACTAATTAAAATTACATCAGCTTTTAGCAGCTCTTTATTTGCTTTCACAAATGTTCCTAAATTAGGGCTTCCAACTTCCTCTTCTCCTTCGATAATAAATTTAATATTACAAGGCAATGTGTTGGTTGCAACCATCGTTTCAAATGCTTTTACGTGCATAAAAACCTGGCCTTTATCATCGCAGGCACCACGAGCAAAAATCTTCCCATCTCTTATGGTTGGTTCAAAAGGCGGTGTGTGCCATAAATCTAATGGATCTGCAGGTTGCACATCATAGTGGCCATACACCAGCACTGTTGGCAAGCTTGCATCGAATATTTTTTCGCCATACACCACAGGATGTCCGGCAGTTTCGTAAATAGTGGCTGTTGTTGCTCCCGCTTTTATCAAATGATCTTTAACGCTATTAGCACAGGCAATCATATCCGTTTTATGTTCGCTTTTAGCACTAATACTTGGAATACGTAAAAGAGCTAATAACTCTTCTAAGAATCTGTCTTTATGTTGTTGTTGATAATCTTTCCAAACTTGCATAAAATTATTTTTATTGTGGTGGCAAAAATAGATAAGTTGGTGTGATGTGGGAATTTATTATTCAAGGTGAAAAATAATAATCTAACTATTCTAAATAACTCTTTGCTACCAATAAATCTACAGGGCGGGTTATTTTAATATTATTGTAATCTCCATCGCACAAAAAAACCTGCTGTCCAGTGGCTTCCACCACAGTAGCTTCATCGGTAAAACTATCCTGATAAGGCTGGTTAAAAGCTGCCAATAAAATATTAGATAAAAATGTTTGTGGTGTTTGAATAATTCTTACATCGTTTCTATTAGCAACAGCGTGGGTATTGCCTTCAACAATTCTAATACTATCTGTTGCTGCAACAGCAGGAATGGCTGAACCCAATTGTGTTGCCTGTGTGTAGCAGCGTTCAATTAAATCGCTACTCACCAGGCACCTAACACCATCGTGAACAAAAACAATAGCGTTTTCTTCTACCAATGCCAATCCATTTTTAACCGATTGAAATCTTGTTGACCCACCCACAACCAATGAAATATTATTGGTAACACTTGCAAAATCTTGTTGTAACTCCTTCCCTTTTTCAAGATGTTCTTGCGGCAATACCAGAATAATGTTAAAATCACTATAAGTACTTAAAAAGCTATGTATGGTATGCCATAAAACCGGCTTATTGTTTAGCAGTAAAAACTGTTTAGGTGTTTCTGTTCCCATTCTTAAACCACTACCACCAGCTACAATTACAGCAAATTTTTTCATTAAACAAAAATAAGCAGTTGACGAGTAACACCAGTAAGTTTCGGTTGACTATTGTATTATTGCATCTATGAAATCAAGGGGTGCTTTTCTTTTATTAATACTTATTGCATTTGCATCTTGTGTTGCAACAAAAAACAAGAATTATACATTCAATCAAAAATATTCGGCTACACAAGTTAAAGCAGATATTATATTATTGAAACAAATTTTTGAAGCCAATCATCCATCACTATATTGGTACACACCCAAAGATAGTATAGATTATTTTTTTTGCCGAAACCCTTGCCAGCATTACAGATTCACTTACAGAGATTCAAGCAAGAAACAAATTAGCATTGATAGTAAACAAAATAAAATGTGGACATACTTCTGTTAGATTCTCTCAACAATTTACTGCTTTATCCGATAAACATCGCTATCCGCAGTTTCCATTAGCCATCAAAACCTGGGGTGATAATATGGTTGTTTTAGGAAGATATAATATTGAAGATTCTGTTTTAAAACCAGGTACAGTTCTTACTTCAATCAATGGAAGAAAGAATAAAGAAATAATTGAAACCATGTTTCAATATGTATCAACCGATGGCAATAGCAACAATCATAAAAGTCAGGTATTGAGTAATAATTTTACAGCCTGGTATAAAACAATTTTTGGTATTGATAGTGTTTTACAAATTGGTTATATAGATAGCACATTACAAGAGCAATTTATTAATATCAAAGCTTACACCCCCAAAATAGATACTACAAAAAAGAAGACAGATTCAACTAAAACTATTGTAAAATCTGTTCCTAAAAAGCCCTCAAAAAAGCAGGTAACAGCAGCTAAAATACTGGGGTATCGGTCTATGAATATTGATACCAGTCTTAACACCGCATTCATCAGACTTACTACTTTTAGCAAAGGAAATCTTAGAAGATTCTTTAGACAAAGTTTTAAAACAATTCATGAAAAACAGATAAAAAATCTTGTTATTGATTTGCGTGAAAATGGTGGTGGCAGTGTTGAAACAAGTACTTTATTAACGAGATATTTAAAAGATACCAGTTATAAAATTGGTGATACCGTTGTTGCTATTAACAGAAAATTTCAACATAAGAAAAATATTCAAAACTGGCTTCAATACTGGCTCTTAATGCACTTTGATGGAAGAAAAATGAAAGATGGCTTGATACACAATCGCTCTTGCGAAACACGCTATTTTAAACCTAAAAAAAGACATCATTTCAATGGAAATATTTTTATTGTGCAAGGAGGTTATACGTTCTCTGCTGCTACAATGTTTGCATCATCACTAAAAGGACAAAAAAATGTAACCATTGTTGGTGAAGAAAGTGGTGGCGGGTTTTATGGCAATACTGCCATGCGTTTACCCACAATAGTGCTACCCAATACCAAATTAAAAGTAGGGTTACCTATGTATCGTTTGGTGATGAATAAAAATCGTCCTAAAGGCAGAGGCATTATACCAGATATTGAAGTGCCCCCATCGTCTAATGCCATCAAAAAAGGTATTGATATAAAAATGCAGACAGTGAGAGATTTAATAAAAAAAGGACAATGACAATACCAAATTAACATCTGATAATTCAATTATACTTTCATATAATTTTAATCC
>CANGOT010000153.1 GCA_947455425.1 Chitinophagaceae bacterium
ATGGAGAATATCTTTTGCCAGAGTTTAGAAACTTCGATTTTCTTTGGTTGATGAAGGGCGATATGGTAGAAGATGAAAAATTTTATAAAATTACTGCTGCTATTAAAAGTATTGAGAGTGTGCAATTAGTTGCAGAGCTGAGTAGCGATCAAATAAAAAATAAAGGTAATATGGTATTTTAAACAAAAATAAATCACTCCTTCAATTATAAAATATGTGGCAGAATATTAATAACAAGCTTTATAGAAAATTTAGTTTCAACAACTTCTCTGAAGCTTTTGCTTTTATGACTCGCGTGGCTATAGAAGCAGAAAAAGCCAATCATCATCCTTTATTGACGAATGTATGGAACACAGTTGAAATATGGCTGTCTACCCACGATGCAGGAGATATTATTACCAAAAAGGATGAAGGTTTAGCAAAAAAAATTGATGAAATTGTAAGCTAGTTATTTATTATTATCGACCATTAATTTAGTTGTAAGAATACTATTGTCGTGTGTTTTAACTTTTTAGGTCTTCATCAAGTTTACATCGAACCAACAATGGCTTCCCCCCGGGATTTTTTTGCAGGAATGAGCACTTATTCCCAGGAACAAGTGATTCGTGGTCGAGAATGAACCGCTCGTGGTCAACCATCATCAGGCTGTAATCAATCACCACCAGCTCGTTCCTCGGTACAGTTCACTCATTCCTCGGAATGAGCGAGCTATGGTCGACCACCAGCTGCTTGTGGTGAATCACCAATCGGTTGTACTCAACCACAGCCTGCTTGTTCCTGAGTACAAGTGGTTCATTCCTGAGAATGGAAGCCCATTCCTCAGAACCAGCGACTTGTGATGAACCACGAACCAGTTGGAAAATGAGTTTTATAACTTAATGGAGTGAATAATATCAAGAAAATCAACTGAATAATAACGAAAAGTTGATTGAAACACTTGCGGGATACATTAATATGAATGAAAAGTCAAGTTCTGCTTCTCTACTAAAAAAATTTTAGAAAAAGTATTTTTTCACTAAATTCAATTCTCACAAAACAAGCTTAATGAAAAAGATATTGATGGCTACATTATTGTTTAATCTCGGTAGTAATTACTTAAATCATTTAGCTATTACTTAGCCACAGCAATCTTTACCTTTTTATTCTTAATTTTTTCGTCTTTTATCAATTCCATTGCAGCACCAAGTTTAATTTTTTTAATGGCAACAAAAGAGAAAAAGTCTTTCACGTGAATCAGCCCAATGTCTTCTTTCTTTAGCTCACCTTTTTGAGCAAGAAAGCCTAATACATCCACTTTGTTTATCTTGTTTTTCTTTCCGGCACCAATAAAAAGAGTTGTCCATTTTGGCTTTTCGGGTAGCACTACTTCTTTAGGAAGTTTAATGGTTGCAAGAGGTGTATCAATATAAGTGGGCAGGGTTTCTTCTTTTGATAAAATTAAAATTACCGTGCCACTGGCATCCATTCTGGCCGTTCTACCATTACGGTGTGTGAAAATGTCTTGAGTATTGGGTAAATGATAATGTATGATGTATCGAATATTAGGAATGTCTAAACCACGAGAAGCAAGATCGGTTGTAATTAGAGTATTTACTGTGCCATTGGCAAATTTGCATAAAGCACTATCGCGTTCTTGTTGTTCCATGGCACCGTGATAAAACTCATTCACAACACCCCTGTCAATCAGCATTTGGCTAGTGCGTTCCACCGACTCTCTATGATTGCAAAACACTATTGTAGATTTATCGCCTAGCTTGCAAATTAATCTAAAAAGCGTATCAATTTTATCTACATCTTCACTAATAACCTTTTGCATTAAGAGCTTTTCTTCCGGCACTTCTTCATTACTTAAAAAGTTTAGTTGAATTTCATCTTGTAAGCCAATAAATTCAGGTATTTCAGCAGTTAATGTGGCCGATGTAAGGATTCGCTTTTTTATATTTGGTAAAGAACCAATGATGAAAGAAAGTTCTTCGGTGAAGCCTGTTTCCATAGTTTTATCAAACTCATCCAATACCAGTGTTTCAATAGTATCAATGGTGATATTACCCCTGCGAATATGGTCTGCTAATCTACCCGCTGTGCCAACAATTAGAGCAGGAGGTTGAATTAAATTATTCTCCTCGGTTTCACGTTTATGGCCACCATAGCAGCTAGATATTTTTAAGCCAGTACCCATTGATTTAAACACTACTTCAATTTGTTGGGCAAGCTCTCTGGATGGTACAATAATCAATGCCTGAGTCTCTTTGATATCGGTATTGATTAATTCTAAAACCGGAAGCAAAAAAGCAAGTGTTTTGCCAGAACCTGTATCAGATAACAGCACAACATTATCATTACTTCTATTGGTTTCTATAGAAGCAATTTGCATTTCGTTTAGGGCATCGATTCTTAGGTTGTTGAGTATCGTTTCTACTGAGTACTTTTTGTGTTGCATAGCTGCGAATGTAGGGTAGATGACAACTAAAGCATAATTTCATCTTTCAAAGCGAAGCCAAACCTATTTACCATGCTTGGTTTTACCAGCTTTTTTATTTTCAGCATCTACCTTAAAAGCTAACTCAACGGCATTGGCAGCATTAACGATGCCACCAGTTTTGCAGGCATTTTCAAGTGTCAACTTTTCTTCTTTTGCTTTCTTGCCAACCGTAATATTTATGGGTTCTGGTAGCATTGGTTTAATAACTGTTTTTTCAATAATATCTTTCGTTTGTACAGCAGTAAGACTTGGAAAATAACTTCTCAGTAAGGCTGCAATACCAGCAACTACTGGAGCTGCCATACTAGTGCCTTGTAAATTTCCATAACTGTTTTTATTGGGAAGTGTAGAATAAATTTTAACACCTGGAGCAAATACATCTACTGTTTCTTTGCCATAATTACTGAAGCTGGCAATAACATCACCTTTAGATATTCTAGGATCGCTACTGGCACCAATAGTCATAAAATTGTTTGCCTTTTTGTTGTTATTTAAAAAATAAGCTGTAGGAAAACTTGGAACTGTATCAACATTTCTAGCATCATTTCCAGCAGCATGAATTAACAAAACATCTTTAGATTCGGCGTATCTCACTGCACTATCAACCCAATATTTTTCGGGAGAATAAGGTTTTCCAAAACTCATATTAATCACTTTAGCACCCCTGTCAACCTCATAAATAATGGCAAGAGCAACATCTTTATCATACTCATCACCGTCAGGCACAGCACGAGCCATAATAATTTTTACATTATCAGCAATACCGTCCATTCCAATGCCATTAGCACGTTGAGCTGCAATAATACCAGAAACATGGCTTCCATGATTTGAAGCAGGCCCTTTTACATCGCTGTTACCATAGAATTTATCATTAATGTTGTCATAGTCGTCCTTAATTATTTCTGCTCTGTAATTTGGTGGTGGGTTTTCTGCTGCTGCAAGTACCGATTTCTTTTGGTTTAGGTATTCTTCTAATTGATTAATAATGGCAGTGTTTTTTTCATCTGTTCCAATTTCAAGCAATTTAATTGTGGTTAAATAATTGAACTTCGCTTTTTTAGCCTCTGAGGTTTTGGTTTCAAAGCTTTCGAGAGACTGAGCAGTATACTCGTCTACATTCATTTCTTGCTTCAATATAGAATCATAGCCTTTCATAGCCTTTAAAGCCATACCTACAAGCGTCACTTCAACTTCATCATCAGTAGAAATATTCATTTCCTGTGCAGCTCGTTTCCACATTTTATACGCTTGTTTTTCTCTTGTATTGATTTCAGTAGTATCTATTTTCTTTCCAGTAAATTTTTCTTTGAACTTATAATAAACCCTAGCTTTTTCATCAGAATTTTTTCTAAGATTTTCTCCGTTTTTGTTGCCAAGAAAATTCCAGCCATACACATCATCAATATAGCCATCACCATCATCATCAATGCCATTAAATGGAATTTCTTTTGGGTTATGCCATAAAATGTTTTTTAAGTCTTCGTGTAAGGTATCTATGCCAGAATCTATGACGCCAACGAGTATAGGGGTGGATTTGATATTTTTTTGTTTTAAGAATTGGTATGCTTTGTTAAGACTGATGCCATAAAACGAATCGGTATTATAATCTAACAAATGCCAGCCACGAGGAATATCCTGTGCTCGAGATAGTAAACCAATAACTAAGCAACCTAAAACAACAATATAACGCTTCATCATTTGAATAAAAATTAGTTAACAAAATTGCAGACTATTGCTATTATAATAATCCTTAATAAAAAATTTATGAAAATATTTAGTTTTATGTCTGTTGGGGGTAAAAAGCAATAACTATCTGTCTCAATTTCCTACATTTGCCCAATGCAACAATATCAGCAACTTCTTAAACATATTCTTGATAATGGTGTTTCTAAAACCGATAGAACAGGCACCGGAACTATAAGCTGTTTTGGTTATCAAATGCGTTTTAATTTACAAGAAGGTTTTCCTTTAGTTACTACCAAAAAGCTTCATTTAAAAAGCATTGTACATGAGTTGCTATGGTTTTTAAAAGGAGAAACAAATATTGCGTATTTAAAAGAAAATGGAGTTAAAATATGGGATGAATGGGCAAATGAAAATGGCGATTTAGGCCCGGTTTATGGAAAGCAGTGGCGTAGTTGGCAAGCTGCTAATGGAGAAGTGATAGACCAAATTACAGATGTGATTCATCAACTTAAAACTAACCCAGATAGCAGAAGAATCATTGTGAATGCCTGGAACGTAGGTGAATTGAAGCAGATGGCTTTAATGCCTTGTCATGCTTTGTTTCAATTCTATACCATTCCATTTGTTAATGAAAAAGGGGAGGAGAGACGAAAGGTATCTTGTCAATTATATCAACGTAGTGCAGATGTGTTCCTTGGTGTTCCTTTTAACATTGCCTCTTACGCTTTATTAACGATGATGATTGCACAGGTTTGTGATATGGAGCCTGGAGATTTTGTACACAGTTTTGGCGATGTACATTTATACAGTAATCATTTGGAGCAAGCAAAATTGCAACTTACAAGAGAGCCTTTTGCTTTACCAATTATTAAAATTAATTCTGAAGTGAAAGATATTTTCTCGTTTAAATTCGAAGATTTTACCCTTGAAAATTATCAGGCTCATCCACATATTAAAGCAGCTGTTGCTGTTTAAATTGTAAGTCAAAAATCAATAAATCGTTATAGTTTGAACATTTCTATCATTGTAGCTGCTTCTAAAAACAATGCCATTGGCAAAAACAATCAATTGCTTTGGCATTTGCCAAACGATATGAAATTTTTTAAGCAAACCACCTGGGCTTTGCCAGTGGTTATGGGTAGAAAGACCTTTGAATCTATGGGCAGCAAAGCATTGAATGGAAGACTCAATATTATTATTACAAAACAAAAAGATTATAAAGCCGATAGCGTAGTTGTTGTGAATAGCATAGAAGATGCTGTGTTTGTTGCTCATGAGCATAGCTATAAAGAGTTGATGATTATTGGGGGAGGGGAGATCTATAAACAAGCAATGTCTATTGCAAATAAAATTTATTTAACCAGAGTTGATACCATTATTGATGGCGATACTTTTTTTGAAATGGATGAAACTCATTGGGAACTTATGTTTGCAGACAAACATCCTGTTGATGAAAAACACAAATTTGCTTACACATTTGAAACCTGGCTAAGAAAATAAACCTATGGAATTCTTCAATACTGCTTTTGTTTTTTTAGCTCCCATATTAATCGTATTAAGTTTTATTCTTAAAGAAAACTATAAGAATATTGTGATAAATAGTTTGGCTATTGTCAATGTGTTACTTATTATCAATTCATTCAACATTGTTAAAATATTATATGGTTATTATCAACTAGCAACTATCATGGGGATAGAAATAAATCTTAATAAATTTTCTTTAGGGTGGTTGGAGATAAGAATAATCTTAGTTGTAGTGATACCCTTCTTCTTCTTACTTAAAAAGATTTCTGCTGAAAAGTTGTTAAGCATAGCAATGGTGTTTTTGCTATTGTTTGATGTGCTTACTAAATTTATAAATCCCAAGGTAAGCGAGGTGAGTTTTTCGGTAATCACTTTTACCACAGACCATCTACATCTACAACTAATAAACTATATAAGTTGGTTTGTTACTGTATATGCTCTGTTTGGGTTAATAGGTAAATTGCCAGCTCAAAATAAAAAAATAAAAATATAATAAATGTTTTCTCACACTCAAATGGCTGTAAAATATTTGCATTATTTGCTCACTGCTTCAAATAGTAAAGGGCATGGAATGCACTCGCCATATGTGTTTGATTTTATTAC
>CANGOT010000154.1 GCA_947455425.1 Chitinophagaceae bacterium
ATAGATTTACAAAGTTTTGTAAAACCAGACAGAATGCTATTGCCAATACCACAAAGAGAAATTGATAATAACACTAGAATTGTAATACCTCAAAACCCTGGTTATTAATTAAAAAATATTTAAAAAAAATTAAATTTTGGTTTATGATAGACAAAGAAACAATATCAGAATTAGTTCCTCATTTTTACGAGTCTGAAGCAATTGAATGGGAGGTAGTTGCACCAGGAGTAAAAAGGAAAATTATGGCTTATGATAGCAGCCTAATGTTAGTAAAAGTAGCTTTTGAAAAAGGTGGGGTAGGGTCCTTACACAATCACTATCATTCTCAAATATCTTATGTTGCAAAAGGTCAATTTGAAGTGGAAGTAAATGGCGAAAAGAAAGTATTAAAAGCTGGAGATGTATTTTACGCAGCACCAAATTTAATGCATGGAGCAGTTTGCTTAGAAGATGGATTGCTGATTGATGTATTTAGCCCCATGCGAGAGGATTTTATTTCTTAATAGTTCAATAAAATATAACAATGAAAAAAACAATTTGTTTTTTTAGTTTCGCCATATTAATTGGTGGTACGACTTTATTTGCCCAAGAAAAAAAGAAGCCTAATGTGCTTTTTATTGCAATTGATGATTTAAAACCAATACTTGGTTGTTATGGTGATAAATTAGTTAAAACACCCAACATAGATAGGTTGGCAAGTATGGGTACTGTTTTTTTGAGCAACTATTGTCAACAAGCAGTATGTGGTCCAACTCGTGCAAGTATAATGACAGGAACAAGGCCCGATATCACTAAAATTTGGGATCTTAAAACTAAGATGCGTGAAGCAAATCCTAATACACTTAGTTTGCCAGAATACCTGATATCACAGGGTTATACAACGTCTGGTGTTGGTAAAATTTATCATCCCAGTTCAGCAGATAAAAAGTCTGATGAACCATCTTGGTCAATACCATTTTTAAAACCAAGTGCAAACGATTATGCAAATGGCTTAGGAGAACCTGCATTCAAACATTATCAAGCTGATGATCTAAAAAAACGAGCACTGGAGTTTGAAAAAGCTAAAGCCGAGGGTAAAAAGGAAAAAGGCAAAAAGGAAAAAGACAACGATGATCCTGAAGCCACAGGGGAATCAAAACGTGGTCCTGCAACAGAATGTTTAGACTTACCTGATAATGCTTATGAAGATGGAGTGTCTGCATTAATTGCAAAAAATCAAATTATCAATTTAACAAAAGCAGGCAAACCATATTTTATGGCTGTTGGTTTTCATAAACCACATTTACCATTTGTTGCTCCAAAAAAATATTGGGATTTATACAAAAGAGATGAAATGCCTTTAGCTCCATTTCAACAACATGCTAAAAACGAAGTTTTCTTAGCTTATGAAACTTCAGGTGAATTACGTAATTATACTGATATACCTGAATTTACGACATTTACTAAAGAAGATTTGAGAGCAGGTTTAAAACCAGAAAAACAAAAAGAATTAATACATGGTTATTATGCAGCTGTAAGTTATACCGATGCACAAGTAGGTATTTTATTAAACACTTTAGATTCATTAGGAATTTTAAAAAACACCATTATTGTTCTTTGGGGCGATCATGGTTGGCATTTAGGTGATCATGATATTTGGGGTAAGCACACCAATTTTGAACAAGCAACACGCTCTCCATTAGTTTTTGCAGCACCTGGTTATAAAGCTGGTAAAACAACTGCAATGACAGAGCATGTTGATGTTTTTCCAACTATTTGTAACCTTGCTGGTTTAGAAATTCCAAAATCTGCACAGGGGAAAAGTTTGGCTCCTATTATGAAAAATAATAAGGCTACTGTAAAAAAATACTCCATAAGTCAGTATCCAAGAAATATCAAAAGTGGCGAGTTCAAGAAATTGTCTGGATATACCAGTGCTAAACTTATGGGTTATAGCTTAAGAAATGAAAGATACAGATTTACACTCTGGCTTAATAATAATTTTAGAAGCGAGGAACACTTTACAGAAGATAGAGTTTATGCAGCAGAAATGTATGACTATGTAAAAGACCCTCTAGAAAAAGTAAATGTAGCTAATGAGAATGAGTATGCAAAGGCTGCAGCAGACTTGAAAAAACAATTACTAGAATATTTAAAATCACAAGAAAAAAAATAAGCTGTTGTTAGCGTTAGTTTTAACTTTTTCTATAAAGTGAACTAATTTAAAGCACATAATAAAGATGAAAACAAGTCCATATTTTTTTATTAAAACTATTAAAGTTGGATTGTTTTCATCTTTGTTTTTGGTGTTTTCATTATCATCCATATCTCAAACATCTACATTGGTATCTGTTGGTATAAATGGAAAACTGGTTTATACTCCAGATGCAAAAGGTAATACGATACCCGATTTTAGTGATGTTGGTTATATGAATTCTGAAGCTTCAATTCCTAATGTTCCTGTTGTATTAACAGTTTTTCCGGTGGTTGGCGATAATTTAAATAATGTTCAAAATGCAATAAACACTGTTGCTGCAATGCCGGTTGGAAGCGATGGTTTTAGAGGTGCAATTCTCTTTAAATCCGGTACCTATAATGTTAGCGATACCATAAAAATAAATGCCAGTGGAATTGTATTAAAAGGAGAAGGATTTAATGGTTCTGGTACAAACTTTATAGCAACAAAATCTTCACAATATTCCTTGTTTTATTTTGCTGGAACAAATGGAATTTCCTTAATAACCTCTACAAAAAAAAGTATTAAAGATGCTTATGTACCATTTGGAACAAAGCAAATAACTGTTGCTTCAGGTCACAGTTTTGTTGTTGGTAATAATCTTATGGTTCATAGAATACCAAAAGATTCTTGGATTAAGTTATTGCATATGGATTCGTTATCAGCATTAGATCCAGCTGCTACAAACTGGACAGCCTCAGCATACGATTTATATTCTGAAAGAAAAATAAAAGCCGTAAACGGAAATGTTTTAACACTTGATGCTCCAATTATGGATATCATAGATACTACTTATGCAACTGGTGAAGTAATGAAATATACTTCTGCCAGAACTGAAAAATGTGGTATCGAAAATATGCGAATTTCTTCAACTTATACTTCTGCAACTGATGAAAATCATGGCTGGGAGGCTGTAACTTTTTACAATACTATCAATGGTTGGGCAAAAAATTTAGAAGTATATTATTTTGGATATTCAGCTGTGCACATTCTTGATGGAGCAGCTTGGATAACTGTTGATAGTTGTAAAATGTATGATGCAAAATCTATGATTGATGGTGGTAGAAGATATTCTTTTAATGTTGATGGGCAAAGATGTTTGGTTAAAAATTGTGTTACCAGAAATGGAAGGCACGATTATGTAAATGGTAGCAGAACCTGTGGCCCTGTTGTGTTTTACAATTGTAGTTCAACACTTCAGTTAAGCGATATTGGTCCACATCATCGTTGGTCAACAGGAATTTTATTTGATAACATTACTGGCAATGGAAGCCAAGATGTACAAAATAGAACTACTTCAGGTTCTGGTCATGGCTGGGCTGGTGCTCAAGTAATGTTTTGGAATTGCAAAGCTGCAAGAATGGTTGTGCAAGACCCACAAGGTGATGCAATTAATTGGGCAATTGGAGCTATTTGTCCAGATATTACAAATGTTGGTAATATGACTACGGAACCTCTTGGTTTTGTAGAATCTCAAGGTACAAAAATAGCTGCTATACCTAGTTTATTTATCAAACAATTGAACGATAGGTTAAATATTCTGCCCATTCATTTGTCATCATTCATTGCACAAAAAAACAGTAATACTATTTTGTTAAAATGGACATCAAACAACGAAATAAATTTTGATGGATTTGAAATAGAACATTCAATAAATGCAAGAGATTTTATAAAAATTGGATATATAAAATCGCAAATTTTTTCTACAGAAAATAGTTATTCGTTTATACACACAGAACCAAAAAAAGAATCTAATTATTATAGATTAAAAATGATGGATAAAGATGGACAATCATCTTACAGTAAAATAGAATTAATTGAATTTGGGAATAATGGATTAATATTAAAATCGAATGTGGTAAAGGATTTTGTAGAAGTATATGCCCCCAATAAAGTAAATGCAACAATTGTTAATATTGATGGTAAAATTTTAAAGCAAATTGTCATTCATCTAACACGAAAAATAGATTTAAGCAATTTGCTGTCTGGTATTTATTTTATTAAAACTGAAACAGGAGAAATAGAAAAATTTATTAAGAATTAAAAAACACAAGTACAAATATGAAAATTATATCTCGCTTATTGTGTTTAACAAGCATAAGTTTATTATTTGCAAATTTTTCTTTCTCTCAAGAGCTAAAGAAAAAGCCAAACGTTTTATTTATTGCAATTGATGACTTAAAGCCAATATTGGGTTGCTATGGTGATAAGCAAATAAAAACACCCAACATAGATAGACTTGCTAAAATGGGTACAGTGTTTTTAAGTAACTATTGTCAGCAAGCTGTTTGTGGACCAACACGTGCAAGTATAATGACTGGTATGCGACCAGATTACACTAAAATTTGGGATTTAAAAACTAAGATGCGTGATAAAAATCCAGATATAGTAAGTATTCCACAGTATTTTGCTAGCAAAGGATATTCTTCTCAAGGTATAGGTAAAGTGTATGATCCACGTTGTGTTGATAAAGAATTAGATAAACCATCTTGGTCTGTGCCATATTATAAAACTGCAAAAAAATATTATGCTGCACAATATGGAGAACCTGCATTAGAAAGGTATCAAATGAAATCTACAAAAGATACTGTAGAAAAATATTTGCAAGAAGCTCTGGCAAAAGGCATGAAAAAAGCTGATGCCAGTGAGTATGCTGGCACAAAAGCAAAGCCAACAACAGAATGTGTTGACGTGCCAGACAATGCTTATAATGATGGTGCCAATACTTTGCAAGCAAAAGATATTTTAATTGATTTAAGCAAAAAAAATGAACCCTTCTTTTTTGCTGTTGGTTTTGCAAAACCACATTTGCCATTTGTTGCTCCAAAAAAATATTGGGACTTATATAATAGAGATGAAATGCCTTTAGCTCCATTTCAAGAAAAAACAGCAAACGCTGTAGAGGCAGCTTATCATAATGCTGGAGAGATAAGAGGTTATACTGACATTCCACCATTAACATCTTTCACAGATCAAAAAAGTTATGGTATTACATTACCTACTGAAAAACAAAAAGAATTAATTCATGGTTACTATGCAGCAGTTTCGTATACAGATGCTAATGTTGGTATTTTATTAAATACATTAGATTCATTGGGTTTAACTAGTAATACAATTATTGTTTTATGGGGCGATCATGGTTGGCATTTAGGCGATCACAATTTATGGTGCAAGCATACAAATTTTGAACAAGCCACTCGTACACCATTAATCATTTCATCACCAAAAGTGAAGTCTTCAAAAACAAACTCAACTACCGAGTTTGTAGATATTTTTCCTACACTTTGCGATTTAGCAGGATTAGAAATTCCAACTAATTTGGCTGGAAAAAGTTTAGTGTCTGTAATGAAAAAGCCAACTTCAGTTGTTAAAGAATATGCTGTAAGTCAGTATCCACGTAGCAATGGAGGTACAGAAACAGATAGATCTGGTTATGCAGATTCTAAAGTTATGGGCTACTCTATAAGAAACCAACAATACAGATTTACTTTATGGATGGGTAATAATTATAGAAGCAGTCAACCATTTAATAAAGATTTTATTATTGGCACGGAATTATATGACTACAAAGCCGATCCCTTAGAAAAAGTAAATGTTGCTAAAGAAAGTAAATATACTAAAGTATCTAAAAAAATGTATCAACAAATAATTGATTTCTTTAAATCTCAGCAAAAACAATAATGAGTTTTAAAACTTGCATATTATTATTAATCGTTTCTGTTCCCAGCGTGTTATTAAATGCTGCTGAATATTTAGTAAGTAATATTACTGAGTACAATGCTGCTTTGAAAACTGTTATTGCAGGCGATATTATAATATGGCGAGATGGAATTTACTCAGACATTACATTGAATTTTTCTCCTAATAATGCTGGAACAGAAAACAAAATGATAACAACAAAAGCTCAAACAGCTGGAAAGGTTATGTTTACTGGAAAATCAAATATTGTAGTAAACGGTAAATACCTAAAACTGGAAGGCTTCTTTTTTAAAGGCGTATCTACACTAAACAAAGAAGATGCATTGGCCTTCACGC
>CANGOT010000155.1 GCA_947455425.1 Chitinophagaceae bacterium
GTTACTTCAAACAATCTCCAAAAGTAGATTTAGATCAAACGCCTACAACTAAAGCAATGGCTCTGATGCAGGCATTTATAAATACTCATCCAACATCAGAAAGAGTAAAGGAAGCAAATGAAATACTCGACAACTGTAGAGCAAAATTAGAAGCCAAAGAATTTAAGTCTGCCGAACTTTATTATAACCTAGGTTATTATAAAGCAGCTGCAATTTCTTACGATAATTTGTGCGATAATTTCCCTGACTCTAAATTTGCGGATGAATATAAATTTCAAACTATTAAAGCATTTTACAAATATGCAGAGCTTAGTTTTGAGGAAAAGCAAGAAGAACGTTACAACAAAGTCTTATCAGTATGTATTGAATTTGCAGAACGCTTTAATGATAGTAAACATTTAGCTGAAGTAAATATCTATAAAAATCTAACAAATAACTTTTTAAAAAAAATAAAAAATGAGCAAGTTAAGAAGACAAATTAATGCTAACACTCCAAGTGTTGTGGAAACAAAGCACTTGATGGATATTAAAGCTGTTACAGGAAATTTGTATGAATCAATTACAATCATTTCTCGACGTGCAAATCAGATCAATGTTAACTTAAAGGATGAATTGCATAACAAATTAGAAGAGTTTGCAAGCCATACAGACAGTCTTGAAGAAATTCACGAAAACAAAGAGCAAATCGAAATTTCTCGTGCGTATGAGAAAATGCCTAATCCTGCAATCATGGCTACGCAAGAGTTTACAGAAGGAAAGATTTATTATAGAAAAAATAATGGAAACGATTTATTCCGTTAACATAAAACCAGTTTAATAAATAAAACGGCAGTATTTTTACTGTCGTTTTTTATTATAAATATATGTTATTAACAGGTAAAAAAATATTGATAGGAATTAGTGGTAGCATTGCTGCTTATAAATCCATATTGCTTGTGCGATTACTCGTTAAGGCGGGTGCACAGGTTAAGATTGTGATGTCTCCAGCAGCCAAAGATTTTGTTTCTCCATTAGTACTTTCGACACTATCTAATAATGAAGTATTGGCAGACTTAAGTAATAAAAATTCCTGGGCAAATCACGTTCAATTGGGTCGTTGGGCCGATGTGATGTTAATTGCACCAGCAAGTTGCAACACACTCTCAAAAATGGCAAATGGGATTTGTGATAATCTTTTAATGGCAGTATATCTTTCAGCAACTTGCCCAGTAGCTGTTGCACCAGCAATGGATGAAGATATGTGGCATCATCCTGCTACAAAAAGAAACCTGGATTTATTGGAATCATATAACAACCGTTTAATTCCAGTTCAAAATGGTGAACTTGCCAGTGGTTTATTTGGTGATGGAAGAATGGCCGAACCTGAATATATTTTTCATTTTTTAATTGCAAATTATTTTCGCTCTTCAAGTTTAAAAAATAAGAAAGTTATTGTAACTGCTGGTCCAACATATGAACTTTTGGATCCGGTTCGTTTTATCAGTAATCACTCTTCAGGGAAAATGGGTTATGCTATTGCCGAGGCTTTCTATTTACAAGGGGCAGATGTAACACTTGTTACAGGACCCACAAATCAAATAGTTAATTTCTCGGCTATCGATGTTGTGAATGTTATGAGCAGTAATGAAATGTTTGATGCTGTAACAGTCAGAATGGACGATATTGATATTGCCTTGATGTGTGCTGCAGTTGCAGATTATAAACCTGTTGCTATTGCTGATAATAAAATAAAAAAGAAAGATACTAACTGGCAATTAGAACTTGAAAAAACAAAAGATATACTTCAGTTTATTGGTGACAATAAAAAACCTAATCAATTTATTGCAGGCTTTGCTTTAGAAACTAATAACGAAAAAGAGAATGCCATTTTAAAGTTGAAAAATAAAAAGGCTGATTGCATTATTCTAAACTCACTCAATAAAGATAATAGTGTTTTTGGTGCCGATAAAAATAAAATAACAATTATAGATTCATTAGAAGTAGCACATAACTTTGAGAGCAAATCTAAGCGTGAAGTTGCCAACGATATTGTATCATTTATTATTTCAAAAATTACAGATGAAAAAAAATAATTTCCTTTTGACATTTTTTTTTGCAATCGCTGTAACCTGCTCTGCACAAGAGTTTCAGGCTAAAATAACAGTAAATTCTAGTAGAATTGCCACAACGATTGACAAAAAAATATTTACTACACTACAGAATCAATTAACAAATTTTTTTAATAACCGAAAGTGGACAGATGACACTTATAAGCAAACCGAAAAAATTGATGTAAACTTTGTTCTTAATTTAGAGAGCATTGCAGAAACAAACGTATATAAAGCTCAATTGCTAATACAGTCTGCACGCCCGGTTTTTGGTTCAACTTATCAAGCTGCGTTGGTTAATTTTCAGGATGCAGATGTGTTGTTTAAATACATTGAATATCAACCCATCGAATTTAATGAGTCTCGTGTATCAGGTAGTGATGCCTTTTCTGGGAATCTAACAGCAATTTTTGCATATTATGCTAATATGATACTTGGATTAAATTATGATTCTTACGCACCTAAAGGAGGTGATAAGTATTTTCAAAAAGCATTATACATTGTAAACAATGCTCCAGAAGGCAGCAATATCAATGGTTGGAAAGCTTTTGATGGTTTAAGAAACAGGTATTGGTTAGTAGAAAATTTAACTAACACACGAAACAATATTCTTCACTCGGTTTTGTATGATTATTATAGAGGCGGCTTTGATAAAATGATTAACGATCAAACGAAAGCAATTGCTAGTTTTAATAAATCATTATTGCAGCTTAAAACCTTTAATACAGAAAATCCAAATTCTATGTTTGTTCAGTTTTTTATGCAAAACAAGATGCAGGAACTAACAGGTGTTTATAAACTTGGTAGTCTTGATGATAAAACCAAAGCAATTGATGTATTATCAAATCTTGATCCTGCGAATGGCAGTAAATATTCTGAAGCATTGCAATGAGAAAATTAATTTATATACTCATTTTCTCTACAATATTATTTGCTTGTAGTGGTAAATCAAAAGTAATCGCTATTCCTAAAATGAAATTCATTATGTGGGATATTGTTAATGCCGATGAATGGATGAAACTTGCAGTAGCAAAGGATTCTAGCATTACTATTAAAAAAGAGAATATTGCTCTGTACAATAAAATATTTGCCTTGCATAAAATAACAAAAGATGAGTTTTATAATAGTTATAGTTACTACGAAATACATCCCAACGAAATGAAAATTTTACTCGATTCTGTTGCTTCTTTTGGCATAAGAAAACGAGATACGCTAACGAATCATTTGAAATAATATGAACAAAGTCTTTGCAAATGCTAATGACGCAATTTTTGATATTAAAGATGGCGATACACTAATGCTTGGTGGTTTTGGTTTAAATGGAATTCCCGAAAATACTATTGAAGCTCTTGTTGCAAAAGGAGTGAAACAACTTACTTGTATCAGCAATAATGCTGGTGTAGATGATTTTGGTTTGGGCATGCTGTTGCAAACCAAACAAATTAAGAAAATGATGAGCAGTTATGTGGGTGAAAACGCCGAGTTTGAAAGACAACTTTTAAGCGGAGAATTGGAAGTTGATTTAATTCCTCAGGGCACACTTGCAACACGTATTCAAATGGCGGGAATGGGCATTCCTGCATTCTATACACCCGCTGGTTATGGCACAGAGATAGCAATGGGCAAAGAAGTGAAAGAATTCAATGGAAAGATGCATCTGATGGAATATGCATTACATGCCAACTTTGCAATTGTGAAAGCCTGGAAAGGCGATACCTTAGGCAATCTTTTATTCAGAAAAGCCACTCGCAACTTTTCTACCTCTATGGCAAAAGCGGGAGATATAACTATTGTCGAAGTTGAACATTTAGTAGAGCCTGGAGAACTTGATCCAGATAGCATTGATGTAGCAGGTGTTTATGTGCATAGAATTTTTGAAGGAAAAAACTATGAAAAACGAATTGAAAGAAGAACGACTAGATTATAGGTAGTTTGAATTTATCATCAAATAATTATTTAAAAAAATGGCACTCGATAAATATGGCATTGCACAGCGTATAGCAAAAGAATTAAAAGATGGAATGTATGTGAACCTTGGTATCGGTATTCCTACATTAGTGGCAAACTATATTCCTGAAGGAATGACAGTTATTTTACAAAGCGAAAATGGAATTTTGGGTATGGGTGCCTATCCTACAGAAGCAGAAGTAGATGCTGATTTAATTAATGCAGGAAAAGAAACTGTGACTTTAATTAAGGGTGCAGCATTGTTCGATAGTGCCGAAAGCTTTGGAATGATACGTGCCGGCAAAATTGATTTAACAGTGCTTGGTGCAATGGAAGTTAGCGATACAGGTGATATAGCTAATTGGAAAATTCCTGGTAAAATGGTTAAAGGAATGGGTGGTGCAATGGATTTAGTAGCAAGTGCAAAAAATATAATCGTTGCTATGATGCATACCAATCCTAAGGGAGAAAGTAAATTATTACCAAGCTGCACATTGCCTTTAACTGGCGTGGGTTGTGTTAAAAAAGTTGTTACCGAACTTGCAGTTTTAGATATTGCCCCAGAAGGATTTGTATTAATAGAAACTGCCCCAGGCGTAAGCATTGAAGAAATTAAAGCAAAAACTGCTGGGCGATTAACTATTGCAGATAATGTTATTGTAAACTAGTTTTACAGCATTAACCATAAATATGCTTCACTAAATTTTCTGCGTTTAATGTATTATTAAACTTGTTGGATAAGATTTTTTTTCGTTCTTGTGTTATGTCGTTAGAAAAAGGAACTGTACAATAGTTTTCTATTCCCTTAATAAATTCATCTGCTTTATTTGCAACTAAGCAAAAATGCTCTAACCCGCTGCCACTAAGTGTTTCATTGTTTGCAATGCAAAATCTTCCATTAAACAATGCATTTATTAACTTTAATTTTATTCCTGCGGAACTAAAAGATGGCAACAAATTAATTTGTGCATTAGGAATTAATTCATCCATTTTTTCTGTAGATGGATTGGCAATTAATTCAACATTTTTTTGTTGGCCAATAAGATGAATAATGTTTGATGTTGGATTTTTACCGGCAACTACAAATTGAATATGTGTTAGCTTATGTATAACATTTAATAGTAACCATTCAACAGCTTTTGCATTTGCATCAATACTTAAATCGCCATTATATAAACAATAATCTCCTAATCCTTCTTTAATATTAATATTCCAATTGCTTGGTATAAATAATGGAAGGTGTTGAGCCGATAAACAATTAAAATTAGTTTTATAATTAGTAGCGTCTTGCTCAGTAACAGTTAAAATATTGAACGCTTTTTTTGCAACGAATGCTTCATATTTTTTTAATAGTTTACTTTCTTTTGCATAAAATATTCTTTTTAATAAATTAGTAGCAGTGTTCTGTAAGTGTTGATAATACTCGTTTTCAACGTTATGAAGCCTCACAATAATTTTTCTTTTGTCAAATCTTTTATCATTCAATAGATAAGTTGAATGGATGCCCTCGCAAAGAATTGGAAAATCGTCTTTCAATAAATTATCTAATAAGCTTTTGTTGTTTCTTGAGGCAACAATAAAGGGTTTTGAAGCAAGTAATGAAACAAGATTATTCTTTCGTTTGTAGTAGGTAACAGATGCACAATATTTGTTCAATTCATTTTGCTTACCACGACCATAATCGAAGCAATGTAAATGAATATTTATTCCTTGATGTTGTAGTGAAGGCAGTTTCCAAAACAAATCAACCACGCCTCCATAATCAACAGGATATGGAACTGTAAAACATATTATGTGAAGATGTTTCTCCAAAATTGTATTAGTTTAATTTCTTCTTGCTGCCAGTTCAATTGTTCTCTTGCTACTATGCAATTCTGTTTCAGCTTATTGTATAGCAATTCATCTGATAGTAATTTGTTAATGGCTTTCGATAAAGTTTCTATTTCAATATTATCTACTAATAAAGCAACATTAAATTCATCATTTATAATTTTATATTCTGGGTAACCAACACAAATCTGTGGAATGCCTGCCATTATATAATCAAAAAAACGATTTGCTAAAGAGTAATATTGGTTTAATCCTTTTGCTTCAAATATAGTGATACCAAGCTTTGCAGATGGAGTAATGTTTTTTAATTCATTTGGCAATGTTGCACCAAATAATTTTATTTTATTTTCCAGTTGATTAGCTTTTATCAAC
>CANGOT010000156.1 GCA_947455425.1 Chitinophagaceae bacterium
ATTGCGGACAATGGAAAAGGATTTAATCAAAATTCCCCAAAAGCAACTTTGGGTATCATTGGTATGAGAGAACGAACTTCAATATTAAACGGTAGTTTTGTTGTTGTTGCAGAGAAAATGAAGGGAACAAGAATTATTATTTTAATTCCTATAAAAAAATAAACAATGAAAATTTTAATTGGTGATGACCATAGCGTAGTGCGTAAAGGACTTATACAAATTCTCAAAGAAGCGTATCCATTTGCTACTATTACAGAGGCAAGTGATGGAGCACAAATGTTTAAGCTTGCACTAAAAGAAAAGTTCGAAATTATAATTTCTGATATTTCAATGCCAGGGAGATCGGGTATAGACTTTATTAAAGAATTAAAAGATGCACAACCCAAAACGCCAGTATTAATTTTAAGTATACATCCGGCAGAGCAATATGCTTTGCGAACAATTAAGGCTGGAGCTTCAGGTTACATTAACAAGGAAAGTGCCCCTGAAGAACTGATCATTGCTGTTCAGCAACTTCTGAATGGAAAAAAATTTATTACCGAAGATGTTGCAGAAATATTATTTGATTATAGATTCCAAACTTCTGGCAAAGCACCACACGAAATACTCTCAAATAGGGAATTCGAAGTTTTTAAACTAATAGCCCAAGGAAAAGCCACACTGCAAATTGCAAAAGAGCTATCCTTGAGTGCAAATACAGTTAGTACTTACAAAACCAGACTTTTAGATAAAATGAATTTAAAAAGTGTTTCAGATATTACTAGATATGCACTTGAAAATAATATTATTTAGAGTATAAACACAATTGTAGTAAAAGTACTACAACCAATGTTTGATTTTCACTATTTTTTCTTCTTGAGTTTTATAGACACTTTTGCATTAGTTATCAACCCGTTTTTAAAATCCAGTATTAGTCTTTATTTAGAATACTGTTTTTATTTTATTTAGAAACTATAGTCTAAAAGTGCCCGATTGAAAACCAATGAAACAAATAATCCGTATATCTATTAACCTATAATTAAAAAATCCTATGAAAAATTTTTTAAAACAAACCCTGCTGTTTATTTTTCTGTTTGTTGTGATCTTTACAAACATTTCTGGAAGTAAAAGTAATTGGTCTGGAATGGATCTATCATTAGATGAAATTAATTCCAGTATTCACTTTCAACTAGTTAGAGGAAGTACTTGTGTAGGTGAATTGCAAAAACTTAAGCCGGTTCTCGACAGATTTATCACTCAAAAAATTGATAGCAGTTATTTAAACAATATACTGGGGAAGCCAAACAATATTCTTTCTTCTGCTAATGGATTAAAATATCAATATTACCTCACAGCAAATCCTGATGCTAATACCTTGGTTATTACAATACAAAATGGGAGTGTTTTTTCTTACACCATAGAAAATTCGCATAAATAAGTCTTAAACTTTTGCACATTCATAAGTTTTTAATAGCCTTTTTTCCACATTAAATGTGTAAAAAGTACATTATTGATAAATCCATTAATATTGCAAGCAGTTCATCAAACAATTACTTATGAATTTTAAAAAATTTACTGTACCATACAGTATTGACAAGCAGTACTCCAAAAAAGCCGTATACTTTTCAATGGAATATGCAATTCATCAACCCCTAAAAATATATAGTGGTGGATTGGGCTTTTTATCTGGTTCTCATTTAAGAAGTGCTTATGAGTTAAAACAAAATATGATTGGTATTGGTATTTTGTGGAAATACGGTTACTACGATCAAACAAGAAATTTAGATCAAACATTACAACCTGCCTGGATGGAAAAAAGTGCCACTTTTTTAGAAGAAACTGGCATTAAATTTCAAATAACAATACATGATTCTCCGGTTTGGGTAAAAGCATTATATCTAAATCCAGAAACCTTTAATACTGCACCTCTTTTCTTATTAAGCACAGATTTACCAGAGAATGATCATATTTCTCAAACCATTACCCATCGTTTATATGATGCGAATGTTTCTACCAAAGTAGCTCAGTTTATTTTATTGGGTGTTGGTGGTGCTAAATTGGTAGATGAATTAGGGTTTGATCCGGAAGTGTATCATTTAAATGAGGCTCATGCTATTTCTTCTGCATTTTATTTACTTCAAAATAAATATAAAAGCGTTAGTGAATTAAAAGAGCACTTAGTATTTACTACACATACACCAGAAGAAGCTGGTAACGAAAAGCATGATATTTATTTATGTCATAAAATGTCTTATTTCTGTGGATTAAGTTTAGATGAGGTAAGACGTTTAACTGGTTTGTATGACGATCAGTTTAATCACTCTTTGGCTGCATTAAGGTTTGCTCGCAAAGCCAATGGAGTTTCTAAACTTCATGGTGTTGTTAGCAGAGAGATGTGGGGTAAGTTTGAAGGTATTTGTCCAATAACTTCTATCACTAACGCACAAAACTTTACTTATTGGGCAGATGAACCATTATATCGTCATTTAGATGCTGATAACGATTGGGGTATTGATGATAGAAAATGGTATTTAAAGAAAAGAGCTTTTGAAATAGTAGCAGACCAAACGGGTAAATTATTTGACCCAACTGTTCTGACTATTGTTTGGGCAAGAAGGTTTGCTGGATATAAACGTGCCGATATGCTTACATATGATATGGAACGTTTTGAAAAAATGTTAAATAACACCAAATATCCGGTGCAGATTATTTGGGCAGGAAAGCCTTATCCTGTTGACTATCCTGCAATTACTCAATTCAATAATCTAGTGCATCTAAGTAAACGATACAAGAATGTAGCGGTTCTTGTTGGGTATGAATTATTCTTGAGTAGAAGATTAAAACAAGGAGCTGATATCTGGTTAAATAACCCACGTGTGCCTCGAGAAGCAAGTGGAACAAGTGGTATGACTGCAGCTATGAATGGTGCTGTAAACGTGAGTACCGATGATGGATGGATACCAGAGTTTGCGAAATATGGCATTAATAGTTTTGTTGTGCCAATGGTAGATTATGCCAATATGCATACACAAGAACAAGATGATTATGACTTAAATAAAACTTATGAAATTTTAGAGAATGAAATCATTCCAATGTTTTATGAGAATAAAGACAAATGGAGAAGCATTGTTAAAGAAGGAATGAAAGATGTAAGAACTGAATTTGATAGTAATAGAATGGCTCACGAGTACTACGAAATAATGTATAAATAAAAGTAAAAAGGTCAGTTTAATCCACTGACCTTTTTTTTAATCCTATATTTTTTAATGTTTATGACTTTAGAATTTTTAAAACAAAAAAAGTATTAAATGTATTAATTCAACTGTTTTCAAAAAAGCTTGCAATCGATTACATTCAAACCACTAATTTCGCATCCTAAATTTTAAAGTATGAATAATGTAAAAGTAGCCATTAATGGTTTTGGCAGAATTGGACGCTTAGTTTTTCGTCAAATTTATAATATGGAAGGCATTGATGTTGTTGCCATCAACGACTTAACAAGCCCTGCTGTTCTTGCACATTTATTAAAATATGATAGTGCTCAAGGAAGATTCAATGAAACTGTTACTTCTACCGAAAATTCAATAGTTGTGAATGGACATGAAGTTAAAATATATGCACAAAAAGATCCTTCACAAATTCCTTGGGGAAGTCATGGGGTAGATGTTGTAATTGAAAGTACTGGGTTCTTTACAGATGCCGAAAAAGCAAAAGCTCATATTACTGCTGGTGCAAAAAGAGTTGTTATTTCTGCTCCTGCAACCGGAGAATTAAAAACTATTGTGTTTAATGTAAATCATAGTATTCTAGATGGCAGCGAAACAGTTATCAGTTGTGCAAGTTGTACAACAAACTGCCTGGCACCTATGGCTAAAGCCTTGAACGATAACTTTACTATTGTTGCTGGAAGTATGACTACTATTCACGCATACACCAACGATCAAAATACATTGGACGCTCCACATCCTAAAGGAGATTTAAGACGAGCCAGAGCTGCTGCTGCTAATATAGTTCCTAATAGTACTGGAGCTGCTAAGGCTATAGGCTTGGTACTTCCGGAACTTAAAGGCAAATTAGATGGTGGTGCTCAACGTGTTCCTGTTATTACGGGTTCTGTAACAGAACTAACAGCTATTCTTGCTAAAAAAACAACTCTTGAAGATGTTAATGCTGCAATGAAAGCGGCAAGTAACGAGAGTTTTGGTTATACCGAAGATGAAATTGTAAGTAGCGATATTATTGGTATTAGCTATGGATCTTTATTTGATGCTACCCAAACGAAAGTTATTACTGTTGGTGAAAGTCAATTAGTAAAAGTTGTTAGTTGGTATGATAATGAAATGAGTTATGTGAGCCAACTGGTAAGAACAGTAGGCTATTTCGCTGGATTAATTAAATAAAAGAAATTGATACTAAATAAAAAAGCCACAATCGTTAATGTTTGTGGCTTTTTTATTATTGAACAATAGTCCATAAGATTTACCCCATTTTTATTACAATACTATTCGATAGACTAAAGTAGAATTTCGGGATAGGGACAATAGGATTAAAATCGTAAATGCCATTAAAGTTGATACTAAAACCTAGATGCTTTCCTGCATCTATATTCCACTGAAAACTGGGAGCGATTCGTGGCTTTAGGCTCTGTGGCGATGTTTGTATAAAGGCCTTTAATACTATTTCACTATGATCATTCGCTCTCCAATCAAATCGTATATACGAGTTTATTTTTAAAAGTTGTTTATTTATTGATGGTAAATTAGCAGGGAATTTTGTTGAATCAGCCGCAATATAATTCCACACTTCATTCTCATACATTAAACCCAGATTACGCAATAGCCTTTTCAAAAGGATATTCAAATACTTTTGAATAGTTCCAAAGTCCACTAAACCACGCTCTTCTTTTTTTGCTGAGAGCTATTTTTAGGACTAATTTGTCGTTCAATTTTTCAAAGTATGCACCAATTGCGAAGGTTCGATACCTTAGCGTTGATAAAGTCTTTTGCGTTTTTTCTTGCAATACGAATGTTCTAAAAAGAGCCATTAAATTGTAGGCTATCATAGCAAAAATTAATGCAGCTTCGGTAGCATAAAAGTCTTTAAGATTAAAACTGTCAAAGCCAAAATCATATTTTAATTCTTTGATTCTGTTTTCTGCATCCGCTCTGCCTCTGTACAATCTCCAAATTTCAGCAGGTGCAAGTTTTAGGCTGGTTACATAAGCAGCATAGCGATAATTTTTATGAATTTCTTCTTCTGTAAATAGTTTTAATTGTTTGCCTGTAGCATTAGGTCTATCCTTTATTCGTTGCCTTACAATAACCAATCTTCTAGGTTTTGTCCAAGTATCACTTTGATATATTTGCTCACAGATTTCTATGCCTGTATCTAATAAAACCCAATTATTGCTTGTTGCTATAAGTCTTTGTATTGGCTGCGAAAACCTTGCTGCTACTATATAATCCATTGTTTTAGCTTCTAAATAATCTAAAATATCTGATTGAAAAAAGCCACTATCTAATCTTATCAAACTAACTGTTTTGTTTTTTAGTTTTGACAAAGTATCTTCTAAAAAACCAAGAAAATTATTAGCAGATGAGGTGTCGCCACTTCTAAGCCACATATTAGCAACAAGTTTTACATCAGCAATAAATGCAATAAGAGGATGGTGTGAGGGTCTTGCTTTTTTGGTTGAATTATATCCTTTTTTTGCTCCATCTTGAACACCATATCGAGTCATTACAGACGAATCAATATCTAAAGTAAAATTATCGAAGTTAAAGTTGTCGAAAATCCACGAATAGAAATAGTCGCTAACAGCAAGATTTTTGGCTTGTGTAAACTTACCAAAAAATCGTTTGTACGTATCCTGTCCTGGCGTATTTTTCCAATCAAATATTTTGCCTAATGCACTATCGTGTCGAGTAACTTCTGTGTGTAAAAAACGGTTGGCTCCACACCAAATGCTCGTTATAAAACCTTCTATAATTGTTGCTGTTTTATAACCCCTATTAGAACCTGAGAGGGGTAAGTCTGTGTTACGCTCAATGAGTGCTCTAAAGCCTATTTTTTGCAACATTTGCTGTAGAAAAACTATCCCGCCCCAAGGCGTAATCTCTTTACTAGTATAGCTTATATCAAATTCCATCTTGTAAATTTTTCTAATGCTACGCATTAGGAATTTAAATCGCTAAAGTACATCTTAATAGCTAATGCGTAATCTGGGTTAAA
>CANGOT010000157.1 GCA_947455425.1 Chitinophagaceae bacterium
ATCTTTTCTTCTAAAGTCATTTTTGCAAGCAATGCATCTACCTTGGCATCTATGGCACTATTTGTTTGAGAAAAAGCATTGAGGCCTAAACAAAAACTAAGGCAAAAGAAAGACAGTTTCAGCTTTTTATTAAAGTGAAATTTCATTGTTTAGATTAATAAATGAAATAAAAATTTGTTGGATTGGATTATAGAAAACCGATCTTATAAATTTGGTTTTATATTTATATGATCGGTTTTATAGGTTTTTCAAATTATTTGTAAACACGTATATAGTCTACTTCCATTGTTGCGTTGGTAAATGCTGGATCAACATTACCACCAAAAGTTCCACCCATTGCTACATTCATCAACAAGAAAAAATCCTGATTGAAAGGAATAGCATTTGAATTGGCGACAGTATGATACAATACATCATCAACATAAATTTTTATAGCAGCTGCACTCCAGTCTAGCGTGTATTTATGAAAGGCAGTTGTAGCATTTGATATCATTTTGGTAGCACCATTTCCATTACCCCCAAAGTGTCCAGGATAATGTAGGGTTCCATAGATTTTATTAAGCTCATTTCCTTTATGCTCCATAATATCAATCTCTCCGCAATCTGGCCAACCTGCATTTGTAATGTTAGCACCTAGCATCCACAATGCAGGCCATGTGCCACCACCTGCTGGTAGTTTTGCACTTATTTCTACTTTGCCATAAGTAAATGCAAACTTGCCTTTTGAAATCAATCTTGCAGATGTATAGCTACTACCGCTATAACTTTCTTTTAATAATTTAATTTTAAGTACCCCACCCTGAACTATAGAATTTTCGGGGCGACCTGTATAATATTGCAACTCACTATTACCCCAGCCACCTGCACCAAGTTCATATCCCCATTTAGATGGGTCAGGTGCACCGTCTGTATTAAATTCATCACTCCAAAAAACCGATGAAACAACAGTAACAGTAACTTGAATAGATTTTGAAATGGTTTGGCCACTAGCACTCTTGGCAATAACGTTCACACTATAAGTTCCAGAAGCTGCATATTTATAGGTAATTGAGCCAGATGCAACAGTTTGAAATGTGCCATCACCATAATCATAATCATAAGTTGTTGCATTTGTTGCAGATGCAACAAATGCAACGTTGCCACTATTATTTGTACTAACATCAGCTGTAACTGTTAAGTTTGTTGGTGCAACATTGGCAGTGGAATCTGAGTCTTTTTTACAAGAAAATAAACTAAAAAAACTTATTGATAATACTGTTATAAATGACATAGTTTTCATATTATTTTACTTTTAATTTTTGATACCAAGAATTACCATCAACACCTATATTTCTTAGATGCATTGTAGTGGCAGTAATTGATAAAATTTCGTAAGTGTTACCACCTGTTGCAAAATTTACAATACCATTACCGGGAACCATAAATTGTATTCTAGTAGAATTTGCAGATGTTGAAGCAGATGTTGCATCCATAAATGCCAAAGCTTTTGGAGCAGTTGTAATGTTGTAACAATTATCTCCACCAGCCAAACTATAGAAAGATGTAGCTGCTGCAATAATAAAGGTTTGTCCTTTATTATCTACACTCATTGTTACCTTATTATTTACATCTTTAGTGAAAGTAATTTCATCATCATACAAACAAGCATCCCGACTGTTTGGAGTTGCAGCATACCAAATTGGAGAAAACTCTGCTGCAGGCCCAACGCCAACATGGCCAGGTGCATCATGGTCTGTAACCCAAACTTGCGATGAGCCGTTCGTTAAGTAAGCCAACATATCGGCCGGTATTGCAAAGTCAACAAAGACTTTTACTTTTTTACTTACAGTTGATAAACTTCCTCCGGTTCCAACAGCACTAATAGTGATCGTGTACTCACTTGTTCCAGGACTTGAATACTTATGTGTAATTGTACCTGTAGGAACTACTTCTGTGATGCCATCTCCATAATTTATATTATAGGATAATGCATTTGTTGATGTTGCAACGATGGTTACTTTACCAGTTCCATCTCCATTAGGATTAGCTGTTGTAGTGCCAACAACAGTTGTGGTGAGTGTTAAGTCTGAAGGAGTTTTTATTTCTCCAAAGCTATACTCTGTTTTTTTACAGCCGTAAAATCCAAGAACAGCTGCAAATATTATTAAGGCGAATCGTTTTATATTCTTTATCATTTTACAGTTTTTTAGATTAGTTAAGAGTGATATCATCGAAATAGAAAGTATAGTTTGCAGAACCATCTCCCATGGTTCCCAAATCAAATATGAAAACTATATTTTGATAAGCATTTGCAAGATTTATTGCAGAATAATCAAAGGTTAATGTTTCCCAGGCATTGGCAGTTGTTGTGGCCACTTCTTTCTCGTAATTTAACGCTGAATTACTTTTATTTTCAACCTTTAACAGAAGTTTAGCACCAATTCTAGGTGAGTAAACTTTTACTTTAAATTGCTTGTTAGCAGCACCTGCAAAGTTTATTGGATTTGATAGGCTAATATAACTGCCACCCCAAGGCTGACCTGCATTTTTTACCATTTTGCAAACCTTGTTGCTAGTGTTAATACCACCAGAAACAGGATTATTCATTACGGTAACATTACCTCCGTCGAAATCAGTAAATGCATACGTAAGAGTAGAAGATTCAAAGTCTAACGGTAAAGCTATTGTGCTTGGAGTAACAACGCTACCTAGATATTTAACATCATCCCAATAAAATACT
This sequence comes from Chitinophagaceae bacterium, assembly GCA_947455425.1. Lineage (GTDB taxonomy): Bacteria > Bacteroidota > Bacteroidia > Chitinophagales > Chitinophagaceae > CAIVPM01. Next base: position 2,720 of record CANGOT010000157.1, read on the forward strand.
TTTCCATTTCCCATATTACCAAAATCAAAGAAAATAGAAGCCATATCAAAATAGAAAGAAGCATTTAAAGCAGCAGTTCCAGGTGCATTATTATTGAAATCAAAAACCAAAGTTTCCCATGTATTAGCAACGGTTGTTAATGTTTCTGTTTCTACAGAATGAGTTGCATTGGTATGATCTTCAATTTTTAATCTTACATGTATACCAGCTGCTGGGGAATATACTCTTACACTCATTTTACTGTTAGTGGCAGTTAATGGTACTCTTGAAACAAAACCTAAGTTGGTACCAATGGTAGTGCCTGCCCAGGTTTCAGCACCATTAGGCTTTGTTGTTTTCTTCACTTTGTTTGTGCTCAATGTTGGATCAATAGCATCCACCGTTACGGCACCGCCAAAATCTGTCATTGAATAGTCAAAAGTTGGATCGTCGAAAGTTACAGGCAAATCAATTTGTGCTGCTTTAATGATAACTGTTTTAGTAATTTCAGCAGTTGCTGCACCACCACTCAAAGCAACTACTTTTATGGTGTATGTTCCAGATGCTGCGTAAACATGACTTACAATATCTCCTTCCAAAAAAGATACTGGTACTTCATTGGTAGTTTCGCCAAAATATACTTTAAACATTGTTTCATATAGTGCTTTAGCACTAACATTAATCTTGAATTTGTTATTAACATCAGCATCAGCTGTCATTTCAAGATTCTCTGGCGTTCTGAAAGAAACTGTTAAATCTTGAGTAGCTTCTGATGTTTGACCAGTAACACTATGCCCTACAACTCTTACTTTAAATAAGCCTTCGCCATAAACATGTTTAATATTGTTGCCAGCAATTACTTTACCAGGGTTTATAGTTCCATCGCCATAGTAAATATCGAAACTTGCAACTCCTTCGCCATTGGGAGTAATGGTAACAACGCCTGTGTTATCCTGTGTAATATCGAATAGTAACTTTAGCTTAGATGGTGTATTGACACTGGATGCAAATGCAACGTTATCATTTGTATCTTTTTTACAACCTATTACCATTGCTGCAAAAAAGGCGAAGCCAATAATATATTTTAATGCTTTCATTGTTTATTTTTTAATAGATTAGTAATTTGGATTTTGTGTTAAACCAGAAATATCAATTTCTTGTTGTGGAATAGGAAATACTTCATGTTTACCTACTTGAAACTTAGAACCCAATACAGATGAGGCTTTTCCTGTTCTTACAAGATCAAAAAATCTGTCACCTTCCATAGCAAGCTCTAATCTTCTTTCATTTAAAATTGCGTCATACAATGTAGTTCCTGTGCTTGTGATATCGTGAGCATTATCTCCAAATGCACGACGACGAACCAGGTTCGTATAAGTTTGAGCTTTAGTATCATTTGCAGCGGTTGCTTTATTGTTGGCTTCTGCAGCCATTAACAATACATCTGCATAACGAATAATTCTTTGGTTGTTGCCATAATTTAATTCTACCTGACCAGATGTTTCTCCTTTACGTGGTAAATATTTTTGATTATACAAACCTGTGTTTTTATAGGGTGCTACCTGATAAGTAATACCGTAAGAAGGGTTGGCATTTTTGTATGCGTCAATATCTAACACCGTAACTGTTTTTCTCTTATCACCAGTTGCATAGGCATTTGCCAAATTTTGTGTTGGAAGATTGGTACTCCAGCCAGAAGCATAAGGCATATCAGCACTACCATTTAAACTTCTGATACCACATTGTTGTACCGCATAATTACCCTGACCTCTCTTTTCATAACTCCAGTTGTAATATGGAGAAGCATTTGAGTATTGAATTTCAAAAAGAGATTCTGCTCCGTTTTCACCATCTTTTAGAAATATTGAACCAAAATTTGAAACAAGTGAGAAAGCATTTGAGTTAATTACATTTTCGAACATGGCTGCAGCAGCATCAAATTTATTTTGATACAAATACACTTTACCTAACATAGCTTGTGCTGCATATTTTGTAATTCTACCCTTCTGTGCTTGAACTGCTGGCAATACAGAAATTGCATTGGTTAAGTCTGTTTCAATTTGTTTGTAAACTTCAGATTTAGCGGTTCTCTTAAGACTTTTAGAATCGGTTAAACCCAATCTCTTGTCAACAAACAAAGGCACATCTCCAAACATTTTTACTAATGTAAAATAGTAATAAGCTCTCATAAAATACATCTCTCCATATAATGCTTCTTTACCTGCAAAACTGATTGACTCACCAGCAGGATTTAGTGCTTTGTATTGATGCATATAATTCGCTCTGTTAATACCTTCATAAGCAGATTGCCAAATTTCTGACAATACTGAATTTACTGGTGTATGTGTATAATCGTCTATTTGTTGCAAAGGCAAAACATCTGATGCATTTTCTCCACCAGTAACAGCATTGTCTGATGCTATATCTCCAATGGGTACAACTTGGTTTAACCATTGCATGGGTGTATAAACACTAATAGCCATAGTTCTGTAATCAGTCTCTGACTTAAGATAGTCAAGTTCGGTAATTGCGAAATCTTCGTGTGGATTGTAGTCAACCCATTTTTTGCAGGAAGCAAGTGTTGCAGTAATTACAACTATGCTTAATATTTTTATATATATTTTCATTTTACTAATATTTAAAAGTTAATGGATTAAAGTTTGATATCGATTCCAAATGAATATGTTCTTGGTTGAGGATATGCACCACGATCAATACCAGTATCTAAAATACCTCCAGAGATTTCAGGATCAAAGCCTGTATACTTAGTGAATATGAAAGCATTTTTAACCTGTGCATATATTCTTAATCTACTAAACACTTTTTTAGTAACACTAGCCGGGAAGGTGTAACCTAATTGCAAGTTTTTAATTTTAACAAATGAACCATCTTCAACATATCTATCTGATACACGGATATTACTATTGGCATCAGTAAATGAGTAACGTGGATTTTTTGCATTATTAGTAGTTCCAGCTCCAGTCCATCTAGCTAAAATGCTTCTATCTTTATTTGTATAGTTCGCATTTCTTTCATAAGCTCTATATATATCGTTACCTATTGACGCATAAGTGAACACAGAAAAATCAAAGTTATTATACTCAACATTTATGCTCCAGCCTAAAGTAAATTTTGGAAATGGATTACCAATATTAGTTTTATCCGATGCATTAATTACGCCATCACCATTCACATCTACATAACGAATATCACCAGCAACTGCACCAGTTTGAGTTGGAGCAGCAGCTACTTCAGCAGCAGATTGAAATAATCCTGCAGTTTTATAACCATAAAAATAACCTGGTGAAAATCCTTTTTCAAAAACAGTAACACTTTGAGATTGACCATTAAAATAATACCCTCCTAAAATTTTTGCAGTACCATCATCATTGGTTGCAGTTACTTCATTTTTAGCAGTAGTAAAAGTTAATGAAGTATTTAACTTAAATGATTTTCTAATCACATCTGTGTAACTGATTGTAACATCTAAGCCATTAGTTTTTGTAGAACC